>JAPLIX010000047.1 GCA_026388865.1 Pseudomonadota bacterium
TTGGCCGATTACATGCGTCCGCCCATGCGCCTGGCTGCTTTAAGGGGTTTGCGGATGATATTTATTTTTACACACGACAGTATCGGTGTCGGCGAAGATGGTCCCACTCACCAGCCGATCGAGCAAATCATGAATATGCGCCAAGTTCCCAATCTCACGGTAATCCGGCCGGCAGATGCCAATGAGACCGCATGGGCCTGGCGCGCGGCTATGCTGCGCACAAACGGTCCCACCATGCTGGTGCTTACCCGGCACCATGTACCGGTTCTTGACCGGACAAACGTTGCCGGCGCAGAGGGTCTCTGCAAAGGCGCCTATATCCTTTCACGGGAACAGACAGAAACACCTGACATTATCCTCATTGCCTCAGGGTCTGAAGTCCATCTTATCCTCGAGGCACAGCAGCAGCTGGCTCTGGAGAAGATTACTGCGCGGGTGGTGAGCATGCCCAGCTGGGAGCTGTTCCGGGAGCAGGCGCAGAGCTACCGGGATGCCATTCTGCCGCCGGAGATTAAAACACGGCTGGCGGTTGAAGCAGGGGTGCCGCTGGGCTGGCGCGACTGGGTGGGAGATGGTGGGGATATAATCGGGATCACGGGGTTTGGCGCAAGCGCGCCGGCGAACGTACTGTTCAAGCAGTACGGTTTTACGGTTGAGCATATTGTCGAAAGGGCAAAAAAGATTTTAACGTGACGCTTCCCGAAACCCACATTATATGTTTTTCTTGATAGCAGGGATTAAGCCAAAAACAAAAGTAATTGATAAGACTCCGCGCCCTTGTCCTGCCTGCGGGTTGCCGCAGGCCTGGCTCAAAAGGACCGACCATTATCTGAGCATTTTTTTTATTCCCCTGTTCCCGGTGAAGCGCGGAGAACCTTTTCTGGCTTGTGCTAACTGCGAGCGGCTGCAGCATGAGCGACAGCCGCAGCAGGCTGGATATAACAGAACTATGGTGCGATGCAGAGAGTGCGGGAGAGACATGGAAAAGGAATTTTCATTCTGCCCGTACTGCGGCAGACCCAGGTGAAAGGTACGTAGCGGCCGGGGAGTTGTGAAGCGTGACTCTGATGTTTTTTAGATCCACAGATTTTTTCAGAATACACTGCTTGTTAAATCAAAATATTCCCTATGGTGCTGTGTTTTCAGTGGCAACTACTTATAAGGATACGGCTGAAGCAAAAAACAGCTGGCGGTTATGGCTTCTTCCGCTGGGCAAAGGCTGCAAAACACCAGGTGCAGAGAATCCGCGGCAGTGTCTTGGGATAGGTCACTTTTTCCTTCCCCAGCCCCCAGTCGACGACATCCTCTACCGGCAGCTCTTCGCGCTTTGAATGCTCCATGCACACCCCCATGCCGCAGACAATACAGATGGCGACAGCCGGTGTATCAACCCCTTCTTTTGCACATATATAACACTTCAAAGGCATTTCCTCCTGTTGATTGGGACGCTGATTAAGCGGATTAGCAGGATATTAAAAAATATCTGCAAAGATCTGCGACAATCCGCGTAAGCTTATAAAACATAGCCCAAACACGCCAATCAAGTCAACACTATATTACCCCGCGGGGCCGGGCGCGGCAGCAGCAGATAAAGTTTTTAACCGGCCTTAAAAACTTCTTGACAAAATATTATTCTTAGTACATTTTATTCTTGAATAGTTACAAATTAGAACTATTTTGAGAGAGGGCCCCATGGAAGAGGAATTAAACCAATACATGCGCATCCTGCGCAACTTCGGGCGTATCTACACGCAAAAGATTGCCAACGGCACCGCCAATATCCAGTCAGACCTGCGCGTGTCTCAGATAAAAGCCCTGTTTGCCTTCAAAGAGGCAAGCTGTTTCTCCATGAAAGAGCTTGCGGAGAATGTCGGGGTAAAGCTCTCCAACATGACCATGATGATTGACAGCCTCATAAAAGAAGGTATTGCCGAGCGCGACCGTGATGAAACCGACCGCCGCAAGGTGATGGTGCGCCTGACCGCCAAGGGCGAAAAAATCCGTGCCGCGTTTCTGGCCCACCGCAGGAAAGTGGCGAAGTCCATATTTTCACACCTCACCGACAATGATAAGCAACAACTGTTAGGCTCCCTTGATATGGTATGTAAAATTCTGGGGAAAATCTCATAACTGAAAGGAAGCGGTGCCATGAGCATGTGGGATAAAAACAAGGTCGGCTGCATACTGCTTGATAAAAAGCTGGCCCAACCATTTAACAAAGGCGCTAAACGAACGCACAAACCGGCATGGGATGAGCTGAAATGCACCAAGTGCGGGCTTTGTTACCTGTTCTGCCCTGATGCGGCAATCAAGGAGAAAGCTGACGGCTTTTTTACTTCAGATGCCGACTACTGCAAGGGCTGCGGGGTCTGCGCCCGCGAATGCTGGTTTGGTGCCATCACCATGGTGGAGGAGAGCTAATGGATCGGTATGCTGTATTTGTGCCCAGGCTGTTGCCGCGGGAAGAATGCTTTCTGCCTGACGCGCCCGTAAGCTGCAAAGGCTGCGGCGAGGCGCTGGCAGTCCGCCTCGTATACAAGGCTCTCGGTGACGGGCTGATCAGGAAGGGGTCCTGGAAGGTTCCCTGGAAACAGTCGGTGCCGGAATTAAAGGGACAGGACCCGGGTGAGCGGTTTTCACCGTCGCTGCTGCGCCTGCCCAAGGCTGACAAGCAGGTGCTCTCCATCTGCTTTGATAATGAGGCATGCACCGGAGCGGAAGGCACGGGGAAAGAGTTCTGGAAAAAGAACATGCCGGCGGTTGCCGTTGCCGAAGGAGTTGCCTACGTGGCCACCGCGTCACCGGGCTACCCGTTTGATCTCATTGAAAAAGTAAAAAGGGCCTATGCCGCGCCTGGAGACGCCTACATCCACATCCTCTGCCCCTGCCCTGTTGGCTGGGCTTTTGATGCAAGCATGGCGGTAACCATCGGCAGGCTTGCCATCGATACCTGCATCTTCCCCTTGTATGAAGTAGCGCAGGACACCTGCCTGATGAGCGTATCAGTTGCAAAGCCGCGGCCGGTAAAAGACTATATAAAATTTCAGGGTCGGTTTAAAAACCTCACCGACACCGATATGGAAGAGCTGCAAAAGATGGTGACGATTGCGTACGCACGGCTCTCATCAAGCACGCAGCAGGGAGAAAAAAAGCATGGATAACAATCCCGCAATGAAAACCCTCGACAGCGCCGTTGAAAAATATGGCGGCAAAAAAGAAGCCCTGCTGTCCATCATGCACGAAATTCAAAAAGCGCAGGGCAGCATTTCAGAGGACTCGGCGCGCTACCTGAGCCAGAAGCTCGATATTCCCGTCAGCCAGGTGTTCAGCGCGGCGACCTTTTACCGGGCGTTCAGCACGGAGCCGCGGGGCAAGCACCACATCAAGGTCTGCACCGGCACCTCCTGCTACCTGCGCGCGAGCGAAAAGATTTTTGAGCGCATCGGCAGGGAGCTGAATATTGCCGGCGAAGGGGCCAGCGAGGACGGGGAGTTTTCCGTGGAAAAAGTGCGCTGCATGGGCTGCTGCAATGCCGGGCCGGTCATGGCCATCGATGAGCAGATATGCGAAGATGTCAGCGCCGGCAAAATCCCGGATCTGCCCAAACAGGAAATTATTGGCGAAATGACCCATCGTAAAGCCACAACCGTTATAAAAAAATACAGGGAAGACAAATGAGAATAAGCACTGCGGCAGACCTTGAGAGACTGAAACAGGAAGGGCACAAGCAGCTTCACCCGGACACCGTGAGAATCATGGTTGGCACTGCCACCTGCTGTCTTGCCAGGGGGGCGGGCAAGGTTATAAAAGCCATTGAGCGGGAAGCTGCGGCGCAAAAATTCGCCTGCACCATCGTGCCGGTGGGCTGCATCGGCCTCTGTCACCAGGAGCCGACTGTTGAAGTAATTCAGCCCGGCAAGCCGCGCATAGCCTACGGCCCGGTAACCGTTGAAGACGTTCCCGAGTTCATAAAAGCGCTGGCTGCAGGCGGCGTGGATAAAAAGCGCGCCTTGTTCAGGAGCGAGCAGGAATACAGCCTGTTTGCGGCTGAACCGTATCGCTACGCGCAGGGCGCGGTCGCTGATGATCTTAAAGAAATCCCGGCATACAGCGATGTCCCCTTTTATAAAAAGCAGGTCAAGATCTGCCTGCGCAATGCCGGCACCATAAACCCTGAAAGCATTGAAGAATACATTGCCATGGGCGGGTACGCAGCGCTTGCAAAAGCAGTGACGCAGATGACCCCCGAGCAGGTTATTCATGAAGTGACCAAATCCAATCTCCGGGGACGGGGCGGCGGCGGCTTTTCCACCGGCAAAAAGTGGACCGAATGCCGGAAAGCCCCCGGCGGGCAGCGCTATGTGCTGTGCAACGTGAGCGAAGGCGACCCCGGCATCGGCATGCATAAAAGCCTCCTTGAAAGCGACCCCCACACCGTGCTTGAAGGCCTGATCATCGGCGGCTATGCCATCGGCGCCGCGCAGGGTTATATCTATATTTCCAGCGGCTATCCACTCGGCCTGAAGCGCCTGCAGAAAGCAATCGAGCAGGCAGCAGCGTACGGGCTCCTGGGCACTAACATCCTCGGCTCGGGCTTTAACTTCACCGTCACGATAAAAGAAGGCGGCGGCGCCTACGTGTGCGGCGAGTCAACCGCATTGATGGCGGGGCTTGAGGGCCGGATCGGCGAGCCGCGGCCAAAGTATATTCACACCGCGGTGAAGGGCCTCTGGGACAGCCCCAGCGATTTAAATAATGTGGAGACCTGGGCCAATGTGCCGGTCATTATCGGCAAGGGCGCCGACTGGTTCTCCGGCATCGGCACCGGCTCAAGCAAGGGCACCAAGGTCATCGGCATCAGCGGCAGCGTCAAGACTCCCTGCCTGGTTGAAGTACCCATGGGCACACTGTTTAAAGAGATATTTAACGAGATGGGCGGCGGGGTCCCGGCAAAGCGCAAGCTGAAAGCTTTTCAGACCGGCGGACCATCCGGCGGCGTGCTGCCTGCGCGCATGCTCAGCCTTAATCTTGATTATGAAGAAATGGGCAAAGCCGGCACCAACCTGGGCTCGGGAGGGTTCATTGCCATAGACGACCGCGCCTGTATGGTTGATATCGCGCGCTTCTTTACCCAGTTCCTTCTCGAGGAGTCCTGCGGCAAATGCGTGCCCTGCCGTGAAGGAGTGAAGCGGCTGCTGCAGCTCATTAATAATTTCACCATCGGCATCGGCACCGAGGAGCACCTGACGCTCATAAAAGAGCTGGCCTTCGCCATGGAAAAGGCGTCTTTGTGCGATCTCGGGAAAACCGCGCCGAGCGTGGTGCAGTACGCCATCAAGTATTTCAAGGATGAGTTTGAAGCCCATATGCAGGGGCAGTGTCCGGCCGGCGTGTGCAAGGACCTGATTCTCTATTCAATCGATGCCAAGCTCTGCACCGCCTGCGGCGCCTGTATCAGGGCCTGTCCGGTCAACGCCATCAGCGGGGACCCGGGCAGCGCGCCAACACTTGATATGAAAAAATGCATCAAGTGCGGCGCATGTAAAGAAGTGTGTGACGTTGAAGCAATCACAACATAGGGACATACCATGCCACAGCTTACTATTGACGGAAAACAGATAACCGCGCCTGTTGGTGCAACGATTCTGCAGGTCGCGCGTGAGAATGGAATCGACATCCCCACCTTCTGCCACCATGAAGCGCTTGAGCCGTGGGGGGCATGCCGGCTCTGCATTGTCGAGGTGGATGAAGGCAGCCGCACGCGCCTGGTTACCTCCTGCAATTTCCCGGTGAAGGAAGGGCTCGCGGTCACCACGAAAAATAAATCGATTATTGCCATCCGCAAAATGATCATTGAGCTGCTGCTCACCCGCTGCCCCAATGCCCAGGCAGTGCGGCAGATGGCAGACAAACTCGGGGTTACCGGGACCAGGTTTCCCATCGAGAATGAATTCTGCATCCTGTGCGGTATGTGCGTGCGGGTGTGCAAGGAGATCGTCGGGGCCCAGGCCATAAGCTTTGCCAGCCGGGGAGGTAACAAGAAGGTTGCCAGCCCCTTCTTCAAGCGCTCGGGGGACTGCATCGGCTGCGGCGCGTGCGTGTATGTGTGTCCCACCCAGTGCATCACCATGAATGATGTGACGGAAGCGACTGATGTCTATGCTGAAGGGACCGAGCAGGTCGGCTATGCCCGCGTGATGAATAACTGGAGGACGCGCCTCCCGCTGAAGGTCTGCAAGTCCTGCGGAAACCCCATAGCGCCCGAATTCCAGCTGCAGGTTCTGGGTAAAAAAGCGGGCCTCGCGCCTGATGCTCTGGACCTGTGCCAGGGCTGCAAGGAATAATTTTTAAGGAGGCGAGCAGTGATTTATATTGATACAACAAAATGTACCGGATGCTGCGGCTGTGTTGACCTCTGCCCCGCGGCGGCAATTGAAATGAATCATGATGTAGTGGCAATAAATCAAAGCGTCTGCATGGAATGCCTGATCTGCACCAAGGTCTGCCCCATGCGCGCGCCGCAGATAGTAGCGTAAAAAAGGAGCTTGCGAGAGTTGAGGAGTTTTAGATTTATCAACTCCAGAACTCACAACTCCTGAACTCTTCAACTCATTAGATGGAGAACATCTATGAAAAAGCTGTATGATGTGGTGGTGGTGGGTGCCGGCCCCTGTGGCGCAATGGCAGCCAAGGTTGCCGCGGAAAGCGGGCTGGACGTCGCCATGCTGGAGAGAAAAACTGAGATCTCCTTTATCAGGAGATGCTGCACGGGATGCCTGGGACTGAAGGATGAGTTTATGGATGATATCCAGCAGTTTGACGACAAGACCAAGCGCCTGCTGTTCCCCCGCCATGGTTTTTCCGTCAAGTATGACGGCCCACACAAGTGAATGAAAACAAAAAGCGCGGCAATGACGGCCGGGTCGCGGTCATGGTGGACAAGGGTTTGTTCATCAAGGGAATCGTAGATGAAGGCCTGGCAGCAGGTGTTAAGGCCTATTTCAACACCAACGTCATTGACGTGTGGAATGAGCTCGAAGGCGTGGTGGTTGCCGACAGCAAGGGCAATTATTACAAGGGCAAGTTTGTCATCGCTGCAGACGGGGTGAATTCACGGTTGGTGCGCAAGCTCGGCCTCAACCAGGGACGGCGCTGGCTGGGTACCTATAAGGACCGGGCATGGGACATGGAGGGAGTCGAGTTTGACGAGATGGAAGCGCTCATCTTCTGCATGGGCTGGGAGTGCAGCATATCCCTGGCGCCGCATGTGCATGAGGGGCTGTATCATGTGGCCGCGGCAAGCTATGACTGGCAGCTTGACCTTGAGGACGGCATGCAGAAATACCTGACGTCAAAGGCCTTCGCCCCCTGGTTTAAAAATGCCCGTGTGGGCGGGCATAGCACGTCCTGCGTCTCTAATATCTATTCAAGCATGTCCAACGCGTTCATCAACAATATTCTCATAGCGGGAGATGCCACCTGGATGCAGGAGTGCGCGATACTGGGCGCGCTGCTGATGGGCTGGAAAGCCGGGCATTCGGTTTCCCTGGCGGTGAAGCAGAAACAGATTAACAAGGAAGGGGTCTCTGATTACGTTAACTTCTATACCAAGGATCTCATCGGCCGCTACGGCATGGGCGGCGGCTCAGGCCTTGACTTCAGCGACTATTTCAGCCCGGAGGATATGGAGTATATGGCCTCCATTGTCGACAACCCGCTGCGCTCAACTCTTGATTTCTATACCATCTACCGCACCATCGGCAAGACCTATCTTGACCTGTTCCCGCGCATCCAGGACGAGCGGCCAGACATCATGGAAAAGCTCTTTTCCATCCGCAATGTTCACCCGGAAGTGGGCCTGCAAAAACGGCGCAGGAACGGGTTCCTCACAGTAAGCTGATAGAAAAGCAAAAAATCGAGTAGGAGGCAGGTGATTAGTTCACCTGCCGTCCTCTCACACCACCGTACGTGCCGTTCGGCATACGGCGGTTCGTAAAGAATTAAGATCTGCCGTAGACAACTGAAACACCTGTAAGACCTACGTTTCGGA
>JAPLIX010000400.1 GCA_026388865.1 Pseudomonadota bacterium
ATCATGGCAAGGGTCGCGTTCTGCAGCTCCCGGGCATAGGGCGAGAGCTTTTTATGTGATACAGCGGCGGTCTCAAGATACGCCCGGAGAAAACGCAAGCGGTCCTTTATGCTCACCTCAGGTCCTGCCCGGTTCAGTTTTGCGAGAAGCTCTGTCTGCTCCAATTCTGTAATCTGTTTTTTAATGGCCGCACGTTCAAAGTCAATAAAATAGATGGTGTGGCTGCCCTCCTCTGCCCTGATCAAAAAATTATTCAGGCTGTAGTCGTTCTGGTAGATGCCGGACTGAAAGATTTTGGCCGTAAGCCTGCCAAAGGAATAGACAATATGCCGGCGCTCAGCCGAACTACATGCGCGGCGGCAGGTGTTCTGCGGATCAAGGAAAAAGTCTTTCAGCTCACAGGCAGCGCTGATAAACGGCAGCACCAGCAGGCTTTCATAAACGCAGCCCCATTTCATCCGTTCTGCAGCCAGCAGGGGCACTGCGGTAGGAATGCCCCGCTCGTCTATGGCACGGGCACTATTAAATTCGTGAAAAGCCCGGGAGCCGCGAAAAAAGTTTTTTGTAATTTTTGCAAGGCCCCTGCTTTTATATTTTTTTACCAGGCAGCTCATCCCCTGTTCCTGCGGGGGCAGGCGCAGCGTAAATATTTCCTTGGCGCTCGTCTGCTTGCGCAGGTGCACGGTAGCGGTTTTTTCAAAGAGGCTGCGGCAGAAGTCCTGCCATTCCCGATCGGAATAGAGGGAGACCAGATCGTCCCTGACGACAAGCCTCAGGCCCGGATAATTATTATATATATACCCTTTTATGGGACGCATTTTATGTTAGCGGTAAGTAAAAATATAGGGTTCAAGGATTCAAGGTTTAATTGCTCAGGACTTTCCCCAATATTTATATTGCTGTCATTACTAGAGCGCAGGGAGGTTTTTTAGCCACAACACAATCCCGAAAGCTTTCGGGACAGGTGCCTTGCTAATTCTCTCCTGCCAGACCCCATTGCATTCCCCTGCGTCGAAGGCTCTGGAATCTGCCTGCCCCGTGCATGATACGCACGCCGCCGGGGTCGTGACGCAAGCCACTAAGAATATTGTTGTGGCGTTAAAAACCCCCATGCGCTCGTGCTCCACTGCTCTATCCTATCCTTTCACTGCGGGCATGCCGTTTGTTGGTTTTCTATGCCTTAATTTTGGGGAATGTCCTGTTAATTGCTGGGTCAGAAATTATTTCACAAGGCCACTTGAACCCTGGAACCCTCAAGTTCCAACTATCTCCTCCATCGCCCGCCTCACTTTTTTACTATTGTCGGTAAATTCCTGATGCCACGGATGCTTCGGATCTGTTGCCGCATGGCGGCGGGCAAGGTTATGGCCAAAGTCAATGAGCACATAGAGCTTGAAGAATTGCTGCGACGCTGCAAATTTCTCGCGCTCGCCGGCGGCCATGCCGGCAAAGTATCGGTCATCAAAAAGCCGCAGCAATTCCCCGTTGTCCTGGCAGAAGTGCACCACCAGCTGATAATAATCGATCGCCCGCGGCAGGTAGCGTATATGCCCCACATCAAGCAGGTACATGCTGCCATCCTCCTGCACCATGATATTGCCGGGATTGGGGTCGCCGTGGGAAAGGCTGAAAGACGTGATGTTATTGACAGCGGTCTTTCTCTCGCTCATCCATGCCGTACAGCGCTCCGGCACTCGCTGCGGAAGAGAACCATCAAGAGTTTTCCACTGCTGCAGCTGGCCGCGCGTTTTTGCCAGCAGGTATTCATGCAGGCCATCCCGGTTACGCTCGGAAAGCTTACCCCACGAATCTCTCCTGACCGAGTGCAGATGGGAAAAGAAGCCGGCGATTGCCGGAACCAGGGCAGCGGGAGAAGCTGCTGCAAATGCAGTGGTACCGGTAATACGCTCCTCGCAGATAACATGCAGCCGCTGCCAGGGGAAAATAGTCCGATCTTCATGGCTGTACAGGATGCGGGGAACACGCACGCCATGGTGCAGAAGATGGTCTGCTGCTGCTACCAGCGTTTTAAAGCGCTGTTGTTTGGCGATACCCTTAACCACCAGCGGCGGCGCTCCTTCGATGTGCAGAAAGAAAACATGGTTATGGACGCCAAGCTCTGTTGCTTCAAGGGAGAACCGGTGCTGCGGCCAGCCAAGCTTTTGCAGGAGGGTGTCCCGGACAAAACGCTCCATCCTGTGCTGAATTACCTTTCTGTTTTTCATGTGAGCGTGGCAACAATGCTTTTTTATAGTAACGGCCTGTCTGTCCAATTGTTGTCGAGAGCTGTTTTTCTACCCGGCATGCGCCAGGCTCAGTTTTTTCTGCGGCGGGGTGCTCTGAATGGTATACATCGAATAGTAGATGCCCTGATGCTGCAGAAGTTCTTCATGAGAGCCCTCTTCCGCAATGGTTCCGTCGGACATGACTATGATGCGGTGTGCATTGCGCACCGTAGAGAGGCGATGGGCAATCATAATGGTGGTTTTCCCCTTCATGAGGTTCTCTAAAGCCCCCTGCAGTTCTTTCTCAGAGCGGCTGTCAAGCGATGATGTTGCCTCATCAAGGATCAGTATCGGGGAGCCTTTCAGTATCGCCCGGGCGATGGCTATCTTCTGCCGCTGCCCGCCGGACAGGCGCGCCCCCTGCTCGCCGATAATGGTCTGATACCCCTGCGGCAGGTGTTCAATAAAATCATGAGCAAAAGCAGCCCTGGCTGCATCAATAATCTGCTGTTCTGATTTATCGTGGCTCCCGTAAGCAATATTATTCAAAACCGTATCGTTAAAAAGAATGGTATCCTGGGTGACAATCGCCATCTGGTCACGCACAGACTTGATGGTGCGCTCTCGTATATCTGCTCCGTCAATAAAGACGCCGCCGCTCACAACGTCATAGAAGCGCAGGATTAAATTGGCAATCGTGGTTTTGCCGGCTCCGCTGGGTCCCACTATGGCCACCGTCTTGCCGGCATTGACCCTGAAGCGTACGTCCCTGAGCACCGGCTTTTCTTCATACCTGAAGCTGACATCTCTGAATTCAAGTGCCTCCTGTATCAACGGCATGGGCGTTGCCCCCGGTGCATCGGCAATGTCCGGTACGGTGTCGAATATGGCAAACACCCGTACTGCCGCAGCCATACCTTCCTGTATCTGCTGGTTAACCTTGTTCATGGACTGTACCGGCTTATAGAGCATGCCCAGGGCTGCGATAAAGGAGAAGAACTGGCCGGTTGTTATGTCGCCGCTGATAACTCCTGA
>JAPLIX010000211.1 GCA_026388865.1 Pseudomonadota bacterium
ACATCTCGTAATAAAATGACGGTCATCAAGAACCCGGATACAAAAGCAAGCAGCACTATTTTTCAGAATGATTTCGTGTTAATCCTGTTTCTGCTGGTCTTCTCTCTATCTTTATATACGTTTAAACTTGACGACTGCCCGTTTTTTAACCCGGATGAAGGCATCCATGCCCAGGTGGCGAAGAACATGGTAGTGGATGGCGACTGGATTACACCCCGCTTTAACGGGCAAAACTTCTATGATAAACCGATATTGTACTACTGGCTTAATGCCCTGTCCTTCAAATTGTTCGGCATTAATGAATTTGCCGCCAGATTCCCCGCCGCTCTTTTAGGCGCGCTCGGGGTGCTCGTGACCTTTCTGCTGGGAAAAGCCCTCTATGACCGGCGGACCGGATTCATGGGCGCGGTAATACTCTCAGTCAGTTTTGAATACCTCTTCCTTTCACGCCTGGTAGTACATGATATATCCCTCACCTTCGGCATCCTGCTCAGCCTGTCGCTTTTTTATTACGGTTCTCAGCAGCATAAAGTCCCTGCATGGGTAATCCCGCTTTTTTATGGCAGCCTTGCATGGTCAGTACTGGCCAAAGGCCCGCTGGGCCTGGTTTTACCGGGAATGATTATTGTGCCGTATATCCTTTTAACAAAAAGCTGGAGACTCATTAAAGAGCTGCGTCCGGGTTTAGGCATGATTATCTTTCTGCCCCTGGTTGCAGCCTGGTATGTTCCGGTGAGCCTCAGCAACAGGGATTTTCTATATTACTTCATCGTCCATCAGCATTTGCAGCAATTCCTCTCTGCTGCGAAGGCTACCCACCATGAACCCTTTTATTTTTACCTGCCGGTTTTCATAGGTGGATTTTTTCCCTGGAGCTTTTTTTTGCCGCAGGCACTGTCGCTATCGCTGTCTCCCTTTAATATGCTGGCGAAAAGGAAGCAGGACCTGTTTCTCATCCTGTGGCTCGCGATCCCTTTTGTTTTCTTTTCCATTGCCAGTTCTAAACTTAACACCTATATCCTGCCCATTTACCCTGCTGCGGCAATACTGGTTGCAAAGCTGCTGAAAGATTTCCTGTTCAGTTCCGCTGAGAAAAACAGGGGGCTGCTGTTTTCTTTCAGTGCGCTTATCGCAATTTTAATTCCTGCATCAATTGCTCTTATTATATATTACCCTTCCTACGTGTATATCGGCCTGGTTCTTCTGTCCGGCACTGCCATTTCCTTTTATTGCTTTTTCTCTAAAAAAGGCGGGCTTTCTTTTGTACTCCTTTCTGCAACGTCGGCCATTATTTTTCTTCTGATAACAATCTTTGTCATGCCGTCTCTGGTCCACGACTACTCTACAAAAGATCTCTCCGGCTATCTTATGCAGGTGTCTTCACCACCTGATTCCATTGCCTGCTACAGAAGAGTACAGAATTCAACGGTTTTTTACACCGGCCGTCTCGTCACAAAAGTTAAAAACCGGGCAGCCCTCAGCGAGTACATAAACCAGCCGGGCAAATGGTTCCTTATCCTGGATGCGAAGGATTATAAGAAAAACCAGAATGAAATAGAAAATAAAGCACGAATCATTTACCGGGAGGGAGAACATCTCCTGTTGACAAATAAAAAGCCTTAAACTTCTTGTTCTATTGTTTTTAAAGGAGGCGCACTGAATGAAGAAAAATCTATCCATTGTACTTGCCCTGTATTTCATGATCGGGATTGGGGCTTCCGGATGTTCCAAAGGAGATATAATAAGAGGCAAAATTATATCGGTGGATGCATCTAAAAACGAAATAGTCGTTAAGGATTTCAAGACCGGGGCTGAAAGAACTGTTTCTGTCAGTCCCGGTGATATTGCGCCGCTCAAAAAAGATGCCGCAGTAAAAATAATACTGGAGGCCGGAACAAACAAGGCACAAAGCGTAAAGCTGCGCAACCACAGGAGCAAAGATAAAGAAGATATGTGAAGCCCTGCTCTTCCGCCACGGCGGATAGGGATTATATCCGTTACACGAGCAGTTTATCCTTACCGTGAGGGAAAATGGACATTACAACGATTACCGGTATCCTGCTTGCGCTTGCTGTTGTTTCACTCCTC
>JAPLIX010000149.1 GCA_026388865.1 Pseudomonadota bacterium
CCTCTGCGCCCATATTGATTACCGGCCCGCCATAGAAGCCCCACTTTTCATCCATCTGGTAGGTAAGTAAAGCGGTGAGGGTAACCAGATGGACCTTGTTCCAGTCAAAACGGTTTGCCCGCCGAAACCATCTGTGATTATTATTTTGCATCTGATAGATGTTGTATTCATAGTTAAGGGCTGTATCCAGAGAATAACAGGGGTTCAGCTGAAGATGGTTGGAAGCTTTTACACCGGTACTCTGAACATTAAAACTCCCGCTGCCGCCTTTAATATCAGTTTTAATACGATGGCTGTAGCCCACATCAATTTTAAAGGGGCTTTTGTTTACAGTCGGTTCACCCGTCGTAGTGTCAGCTACAGGGGTAATGGTCTGGGCGAATGCCTGAACTGAAAAAAGCATTGCCACCGCAATCGTGATGGTTAAATACTTCGCCTGCTTTGGTAGTTTTCTCATCATTCTGTCTCCTTTGTGCTTGGTTAATAATATTGTTTCAGTTAATTAAATAATTACTTTTTTTATTTTGTATACAAGTTATATAAATTATTATCTTGTTTGTCAACTTGTTTTTCCTATAACATTTTCATGCTGACCTGCTGGTGTTGCGGCATCCTCTATTTCATTTGCATGTTTGAAGGCCCCATTTCCAAGATATTCCAAGTATCGGCATCGTATACCATTTCTGGATTATTTTTTCCACCGCAACCATAAAAAAATCTAAATTTCAGCTACTTATTTGCTTTTTCCGTGTGCCTCATCCATTCTCAATCGCAGCCGCTGGGCCCAGAACTTGAAGGCATCTTCCGCGGTGCCGAACTTGCGCAGGTTCTGTAGTATATCACCGGTTCTCCGGTCAACGCCGGCCGCGATGCGCTGGTTGGTCTCCGAGTCGAGAAATTCAAATTCCATGCTTATTTCACCCAAGCCGGGCCCCTTCCCGGTCATGATGCTTTTAAGCATCCCGGCTGTTCTTTTCGGCAGCTCCAGATCGGTGATGGCAACCCGGACTCGCATAACATCCGGCCCCGGCTCCTCTACCAGAGGATAGGCTCCACTCAAAGCAGCCTTTGCCTCCTTGTGAAATTTGTGTGACAGCTCCGCCATTTCAAGCGGGTCAATGCCCTTGTCTGCCGCGTCCTCCTTGAAAAAGAAGACCACATGGTCCATCATAATCTTGCTGTATTTTTTAAAATCAACCCCCTCTTTTCTATATACTTTGGCAACGCCTCCCTGGGGGCCGGGTTTTAATTCTGAATAATCAACAAGAAACCCTGAATATTCCTGTTTAGCCTGGGCCACGCCGGCAAGCAGGAACAGGCTGACGACCATGATATGTAAAATTTTCAGTACATTGCGCATATTAACCTCCGGTATTCGCATCAGTGAACAGTAATCAGTTACCAGGCCGCACTAAACCATTCGTAACGTGCTCAGCCTTGGCACTCCCGCGATCTTTTAAGTATCTTATTTAGCCGCCTTCCGTACCGATGACCGCAAGGCTGCCGAACCCTTGTTGGCAACTTTCTGCTGCACGATTATTTCCACCGGCCGCACTTTCTTTCCGTAGTAGGCCTGGTTAAGCTTGTCACGCACTGCTATGACAGAGCCTTCAAGGTTGAGCCCGGCATAGATGCCTTTTGATTTGGCGAATGATATGAAATCAGCCGTCACATTCCCCTTGGCCCCGGCGCCGACCGGACCGAGGGCAATGGAGGTGTCTCCGCCCAGCTTGACTGATGACACGTACAGGGAGTCTACGGCCTTATCGCTCATGACCATCATAACGACTTCTGCTGCTTCACCGCCGATCTGCAGGCCAAAGCTGACTGAGCCGATCGTGTAGAAGGCGGGCTGGCTCCAGTTACCGCTCTTCTTGTCTTTCACCAGGAGCACGCCGGTGCCGCCGGAACCGCCAAGGAAAAAACCGGCTTTCAGCACCTGGGGAAAAATTAATATGCCCCGCGCATTCTTTAAATTCTGGTGCAGCCATGTGTAGTTTTTATCGGCCCTGAAGCCGGCGAAGGTGACCCGCGCCTTGTCCACCAGCCCCTGCGCCTCTACACGATCTGCGGCTCGCGCCGGCAGTGGCGTCGCAAGAAGCACGGCAGCGAGAAAGATTGCTGATAACACCAGGCTGATACACCGTATCCTTTGTTTCATTCTGTTCATGGTAAGCCC
>JAPLIX010000371.1 GCA_026388865.1 Pseudomonadota bacterium
GAGTGCCGAGTTCCGGTCACCGGCAACTGGCCGCGGGTCATAAATTTGCTGAGTTTTGGGTAGTGGGAAATTAGGAAGATAACATACCTCAAAACTTAAAACTCAGCACTCGTTACTTATCACTCATAACACAACAGGGGAGGAACTATGGCAGAAAACGAAATCAAGAAAAAAGCTGAAGAGTTCTTTGAATATGTGGCAAAATTCAGTGCGCAGTATCCGGATATTTCCCAGGGCTTCATGTCCCTCATGGGCGGCGTGATGCAGGACGGCGCTTTAAAAACAAAAGAGAAAGAATTGATTGCTCTCGGGATTGCCGTCGGGCTTCGCTGCCTGCCCTGCATTCACGCCCATACCAGCGCAGCGCTCAACATGGGAGCGACACCGGAAGAGGTTATGGAAGCAGCCTCTGTTGCCATTCTCATGGCTGGCGGCCCGGGCATGGCCCATGTAGTGGAAGTTATGAAGGCTATTGAAGCGTTTTCTGAAAAATAGGTTTATAGACCCATCATTAAGTAGTTATAGTCATTTTTTATATCGTTACAATTGCTTTCCCTTCCTTGAAGTTTATTGGCAGCGTTTTCGACGGCGACCACTATGTTTATCCGGGGTATCGCCTGAGCAGCATCAAGGACAGCCCGCTGGGCACTCTTGTGTTTTCCCGGACACAGGTGAAATTCGGCTACGCCAAGAACGAGACTTTGCCGCAGCAGTGCGCTCAATGCCCTTATCTGAAGGACGGCTGGGGCGAATGCCCGAAAAACCGGATTATCCGCACCGCAGCCGGTGAGCCCGGCCTGAATTATCTCTGCCGGGGGTTCAGGAAATTTTTTCAGCACGCCATTCCCGAAGTGGAGCGGATTGTGGCGGACTTACAAAAGCAGCCGCTGCAGCCCCGGAGCCGCATGTGACTGTTGTCGTGCCTTTATTGTCATCCGCGGCGCATATGCGGGGTAGTGTCAAAAGTTTTACGAAAAAAAGAGCCGGCGGTGCAGATGATGTAACACACCATTGCATGGGGATAAGATGGTAACTATTTTTAAAAAATTTCTCAGGTTGTTTTACTGCGAGCCGGGACCAGCGGTTATGGCTGTTGCCGCCGGGTTCCTGCTGCTGTGCGCAGCTCCCGGCCGGGCTGATGATCCAAAACCTCCGGCGGTGCAGAAAGCTCCCGCAGCCGCTCCCCCGGCGGTGGCGGTGGTCCCGATTGCCGAGATCGCGACGCAGGCCATGGAGGTATCGAACCTCCTGAGCACGATTACTGCCGGGTTCGCCTCCAGCCCGGAAACCGATACCATCAGGAAATCTCTGCCCGAGATGAGGGGGCATATCGACCGGGCAATGGTGAGAAGCATAAGCTCCCTCCAGGAGCAGCCCACGCTTGCGACGCTGCAGATGCAGCAGCAGCTCTGGCAGCGGACTCAGTTGGAGACAACGGGCTGGCTGAACACGCTGACGGAACAGGCAACCCGGCTGCAGGATGCGCTGAACCGCCTGGCAGACCTGCAGAAGACCTGGAGCGGCACCCGCGCTGCGGTGCAGGCTTCAAAGCAGCCCGGACCGGTGCTGCAGCAGATCAACTCTACCCTCGCCGCTATTGCCGCGGCACAGGTGCCCCTGCAGGAGCAGCGCACGGCAGTGCTTGATCTTCAGAGCCGAGTCGCCCATGAGGTGGAGCGGTGCGGGGCAGCGCTGGCGCAGATTAACAGGGCTGAGCAGATGGCGGTAGAGGGAATACTCGCGCGGGACGCCAGGCCGCTATGGAGCGCGGAAGAGTGGGCTGATGCATTGACAAATATGCCCGGCCGCGTTCGTAAAATTTCCGAGGCGTTTGTGACAGAGTTGCGCCAGTACGGACGCAATCCGTCCAGGGGGTTGCCGCTGCACGCGGGGCTTTTTATCGCCCTGGCTTTTCTGTTCCTGGCGGCGCGGCAGCAGGTCCGCACATGGAAGGCAGCCAATGAACAGGTGCCGCCGGCCCTCGATGTTTTCGAAAACCCCTATGCCGCCGCGCTGGCTGCCCCGCTGTTTGTTGCTACCGCGACCTTTTCTCCGGTGCCCGCCATGGTACGGAACCTGTACATGATGCTGGCGGTTGTTCCGGTAATACTGCTGCTGCGGCCGGTGATTACTCCCCTGATGGTCCCCATGCTCTATATGCTGGGGCTGCTTGTAGCTTTTGATTCCGTGCGCCAGACCTTTGTCATTGCGCCGTTTGTTGAACAGGTATTCCTCCTGCTCGAAACAATCGGAGCGATAGGCGCGGCAGGATGGCTGCTGAAAAATCTGCGGCCCCATGGAGAGACAGAGGTTTCAATTCGCCTGCGTATGCTCCGGCTGGGGGTAATGTTCGCCCTGTTCATCCTCCCTGCAGGTCTTGCAGCCGGACTTGCGGGCTTCATGCGTCTGGCAGGGCTGATGACGACCGGCATTCTCGCTGCAAGCAGCCTGGCCCTGGCTTTATACGCAACCGTTCGCGTGTTACGCGGCATCACAGTACTGGCTTTACGCATGTGGCCCCTAAGGATGCTGCGGATGGTGACACACTATGGCGGCCTTCTCGAAAAAAGGATAGACCGAATATTTGTCTGGGCGGCATGCGTCGCCTTTGCAGCCCGCCTGCTGAACGACCTCGGGCTTTTGAATCCGGCGCTTTCTTTTGTAAATATAATCTTCTCGGCTCGGCTGGAGCGCGGCAGCATCAGCATCTCCACCGGGGATGTTCTTGCGTTCCTGCTCACGGTATGGGTGTCGTACTCGTGCTCCAGGAGGATGTGTATCCCCGGATGCGGATCGCGCCGGGCATGTCCTACGCTACGTCGAGCCTGATCAATTATATCATTATCGCTCTCGGGTTCATTGTCGGCGTGGGGGTGATGGGCGTGAACCTCACCCGGGTGAGTGTTCTGGCCGGCGCGTTCGGCGTGGGCATCGGCTTCGGTCTGCAGAGCGTGGTGAACAACTTTGTATCCGGCCTGATACTTCTTTTTGAGCGGCCGGTCCACGTGGGCGACACCATCGAGATCGGCGAGCTTCAGGGCGAGGTGCGCCGCATCGGCATCCGCGCCAGCACGGTGCGCACCTGGCAGGGCGCTGATATCATCGTGCCCAATGCCCAGTTCATCACCGAGAAGGTGACCAACTGGACGCTCAGCGATCAGTTGCGGCGCATTGACCTGCCGGTGGGAGTGAATTACGGCGCAGCGCCGCAGAAGGTGATCGCGTTGCTCGAAGAGGTGGCGCGCGCAAACTCCCGGGTGCTGCGGGACCCGCCGCCCCGGGGGCTCTTTATGGGCTATGGAGACAGCTCTATCAACTTTGAGCTTCGCGCCTGGACAGACCAGTATAATAACTGGCAGATTATCCGCAGCGAGCTTGCAATGGCGGTATACGACGCGGTATACGCGGCGGGGATGACGTTTCCCTTTCCCCAGCGCGACGTGCGGCTTATTCAGGGTTCAAAGACTGCAAAGAAGGAATAAAAAGGCAATGGTTCGACGATGCTCACCATAAAAGGCAATGGGCAATAGGCAACCTACCTTCGTTCTGGATTCGGGACTACGGTGGGCAGGCAGGCACAAAGGCACAAAGAAAAGTGCTGAGTGCTGAGTAGCGAGTGCTGAGTGTGGACGGGCGATGGGACACCCATCCTTCGTAGTAGC
>JAPLIX010000118.1:0-4846 GCA_026388865.1 Pseudomonadota bacterium
TTGCAATAAGCATGAGGTTTCTGACGTAGACGATAAGCCCTGATGCCTGCCCTACGGCAAAAACCGGGTCCTGCTTGTACAGCGCGTAGATGAGCAGCACAATGCCGCCGGCAATACTTAAATACCAGAATGACAGCGGCACAAAGCTTTCCTTTTTTTTCTCCGATGCAATCCACTGAAAAATGAATCTTGAGGCAAAAATAGCTTGCCCTAAAAACCCAAACAGCACCCATCCGTTCATCCAAGTGCTCATATTTACTGCTCCTCTATCTCATAGGTTAATTTTCTTTTTTTCATCCAGCAGACCGCGAGCAGGTCAACAAACGAGCGCACCACCCGGTTGCGGATATTATACTTGGGCGTGCCGAACCTGCGCGGCCGGTGATTGACCGGTATCTCGGCGACCGTGCCCCCCTCCATTTTAATAAGCGTCGGTAAGAAGCGGTGCATGCCGGTAAAGAGCTTCATCTTCTTAGCATACACGCTTCTGAAAGCCTTCAGCGAGCAGCCGACGTCTTTTATGGTCTCGCCGCTCAGCCGGTTTCTCACACCATTGGCAATAATGGATGAAATGCGCCGGATCGCCTTGTCATTTCTTTTCTGCCGCCAGCCGCAGACTGCATCCGCGTCTCCAATCATCGCCAAAAGTTTTGGAATATCATGCGGGTCATTCTGCAGGTCAGCGTCCATGGTGACAATCACTTCTCCCAGTGCTGCCCTGATCCCGGCGTCAAAGGCTGCGGTCTGGCCGCAATTTTTTCTGAACTTGATTATGCGGATAGAGGTAAAACTCTTTTGCAGCGCCTTTAACAGAGCGTAACTTTTATCTGTTGACCCGTCATCGATATAGATGACCTCGAAGGTTTTACTGAGGCCCTGCAGTACCTCCATCAACTCAGCGTTGAGGGGGCCTACATTCTCCTCTTCGTTGAAAACCGGAATTACCACCGATAAATAGGGCAGCCTTCCGTGTTGTAAGTCCATCACTTGTATTCCATGCTTTTATAAATCTTAATTGTTTGGAGCATAATGTATAATATAATACCATTAATTTATAATTAAAACGTAATTAAAAATATTTAATATGGAATTTGCTGATGCGGGGATTAGCGTTATGATGGTGATAGAAACAGAATGAGTATAGAAAAACAGAAGGTTACGAGTCAATTATTATATGAAAGATGAAGCCCTAAACAAGGCCTAAGCGTATTTTTAAGACCATGAGCATTCCGGCAAGCAGCCTGCCGAATGTCAGCTTGGACTGATCATTTATACGGTCAACAAAATCAATGGGAACTTCGCCGATGGTAAACCCCTGTCTGAAAGCCCGGTAAAGCAGCTCGTGAACAATTGAAGGGCCTTGTGATTGCAGGGATAACGGATCTATTGCCTCAAATACCCGCCTTCTGAAGCACCGGTAGCCGCTGTTGCAGTCACGCAGGGGAAGGCCAAGGACAATGCGGGAGTACCCGTTTGAAAGCCTGCTGAGCATATTCCGCGCGACAGATTCCCTCAGATCTCTTCCCCCGCTGATGTAGCGCGAGCCGATGACTACATCATAAATTTTCGCTGCCTCGATTAGAGAAGGAATAAAGCGCGGATCGTGGGACAGGTCCCCATCCATTTCCATGATAATCTCCGCGCCGTGAACAAAGGCGTACTGAAACGCATCCCTGCCGGCACTGCCGCGGCCCTTCTCTTTTTTCCGGTGGAGAAGGTGGATGGCGGGGTCAGACCGGGACAGCTCCTGAACTATCTGCCAGGTACCATCAGGGGAATCATCGTCAGCAACAACTGCTTCTATTCCCTGCCCAAGCGCAAGAATGCCCTGCAGCAGCGCTCTGATGTTCTCTTTTTCATTGTACGTGCTGATGGTTACCATGACTTTCATGGAGAAGTAAGAAGCCTTTCTGCTGCATGCACTATATCATCAACAGAAATCAGCTCCATGCAGGTGGGACTTCTGTCGCAGGAAGACAGGTAGCAGCACCGGCACTCAGTCGCGGAAGAGAATTTTTCACCACGCTGAAAAAGATCTATCTCATGGGCTGACGTGGGACCGAATACGGCAATCACGAGCTTGCGCTGAGCCAGCGCCAGATGCAGGGCCAGCGTGTCACCGGTAATAACCAGGCGGCACTGGCTGACAATGCCGGCAAACTCCCGCAGGCTGTGGCTGCAGCCGCTGTCAGGAACGCCGGTGAGACGGGACAGCCGGGCGTTTTTATCCACCTCTTCCGGGCCGCCGAGAAGCAGCACCTGAAACGTTGCCGCGAGCTTTTCGATGAGGCTCTTGAGCCCGTCAAACGGCAGGCTTTTCATCTTCCAGCGCGAGCCGCTCCCGGTATTAACGCCGATTACGGGTCGGGCCGGATCAAGACCGAGGTTAACAACAAGGTCCCTGCCGCAGCGGTTCTCCTCTTCGGTTATATAATACTGAGGGGGATGAAGGCGTGCGGCCGGAAGCCCGCACAGCTCGAGAAGTATCTGCTGGTATGATTTACGGTTCTCTTTTTTCAGCCGGTCATTAAGCCCCATGTAAAACCAGTCTTTCGCGCTCTCATTGAGCGGGAAAAGAGCACCGGCAGCATCGATGCTGAAGCCGCGTTTATCTGCAGCACGGGCCTGTCCCGTGACATATCAAGGCCCAGCACCAGGTCAAATTTCCGCACCAGCAGCTGGCTCAACGCACCGGCTTCAAGCACCAGCAGCTCATCAAGATGGGGGTTATGGGCTATGAGCTCAACTGCCTCGCGGCGCGTTATCCAGGTGATGAAACAGGCAGGATGCTCTTCCCGCAGGGCAGGTAAAACAGAGGTGGTCCGCAGCACGTCCCCCATTGAGTCAAGTTTAACAATAAGAATGCGCAGGGAAACCGGCTCATAGGAAGTACACGTTTCGCACTGTGCGCCATATTTTTTGTGCGGTACGCACGGCTTGCTTCCCAGAAAATAGCGGCAATCAGTATGTATCAACATAGAGGTGCGGTCAGTTAGTGGCGGAAGGTTTTTTGTTTGAAATGAGGACAAAAAAGCCTTCCCGGCCAACAATGTAAAAAGGAATATGCAACAGTTCCTTAACTTTTTCAAGACTCTTGATACTTATAAAGCAGAATACCGGCCGTGGCAAGCCCAGATACGCGGAAAGCTCCTCCGGGTTTTTTAGAACGACGCCGCGCCGCTCGCTATAGAATATGACAGATTCGCGCAGGTCCCGGTAGAAAACAGACGGTTCCCCCGGCTGCAGGGTGCTTTTCATTCTCAGGGCCAGCTCCCGCGCTGATTTGAAGTGACTGACTTCAGGGAGCACGAAAGGGCGGCACACCCTGCGACAGACTGCACTGTGTAGAGCGGATACCGGGCATAGACGTAGACAATGCTGAAGGCAGATACCGCCAGAATGAAAAAAAAGAAGACCAGCGAGCAATTTTTCAGGTGCCGTGCCCAGGATGCGCCGGCTTCAGGCCTCAGCCCGGCTTCCCAGAACCTCCCGACCAGGATTGCCAGAGCAGGAAAGACCGGGAGAATGTAGGTGGGGAGCTTGGAGCGGGAGAGGCTGAAGAAGGCGAGCGGCGCCACGGCGGCAAGCAGCAGAAAAAAAGAATCGTCGGATTTTTCCTGCCGGAAGTTCCGGTAATGCAGGTACAGGGCTGAGGGTATAAACACCGTCCAGGGGAAAAAACCTGCCGCAAGCATCTGCAGGTAGAAGTAGAAAGGTTCTTTATGCCCGGCGCTGCGGGAAAAAAAACGGGCAATGTTGCCCTTGATAAGAAATGCCTGCAAGTAATCGTCATGGCGCAGGGCCATGATGATGTACCAGGGAAGAGCTATGATGAGAAAAATTGCCGCGCCGGTAACAATGTTCCGGTTCAGGATAAGCCGCCACTGCTTTGTTTTCAGCAGGTAGAGGAAGATGATGAGCCCGGGCAGGAGCAGGCCGATGGGGCCTTTCGTAAGCACCGCGCCGCCGAGCGCGGCATAGAAGCAGACAAACGTGACTCTGGTGAAGCCGTTTTCGCGTGATGCCCGGTGGAACAGAAAAAGAGCGATGCTTATGAACAGTGACAGCGCCAGATCATGGATGATGTTCTGTGAAAGTATTACATACTCAACGCTGGTTGCGAGCACCAGCGCGGAGAGAAAAGCGGTGAGGCTGCCGTATATGGTACGCGCCCAGAGATAGACCAGCAGCGTGCCGCATAGGCCCATCAGAGCGGCGGGCAGGCGGGCGGCCAGCTCATTGACGCCCAGCACGAGATAGCTCCCGATTACCAGCCAGAAGTGAAGCACGGGCTTGTCATAGAAGTTTTCGCCGTTGAAAACCGGCGTGCACCAGTCTCCCCGCTGGAGCATCTCTTTTGCCACCTGGGCATGCATCGCCTCATCATATTCCCAGAGCGGCCTTTGGCCAAGCTGGTAAAAAAACAGTACCAGGCAGACCAGGGAGATGATAATAATAAATGTTATTTCCTTTTTTAAGAACACGTTATCTTTCAAGGGCAGTACCTTTTGTCGAAGCCGGTGCAGTAGATGAGCGTATGCATGCCGCAATGAGTAATTACGATCCTCAGCGAAAGCGTGCGGGTACGGGAATAGCTATCTACTTAGTGCGGACAATAACAGACGATAAAAATAATCTCTTCACAACTTTTATAACTATAATAAAATCTATCAGCCATCAAGGACAAAATAGCCCAGGACATTCCCCCAAAATAAGTCATAGAAAACGGCAAACGGCATGATCGCAGTGAAAGGATAAGATAGAGAAGTGGAACACGAGCGCTGGGGAGTTTTTAACGCCACAACAATATTCTTAGTGGCTTGCGTCACGACCCCGGTGGCGTGCG
>JAPLIX010000118.1:4923-5778 GCA_026388865.1 Pseudomonadota bacterium
CACCTGCCGTTCCACGAAGATCAAGCGGTTTTGTTGTGGCTAAAAAACCCCCCTGCGCTCTAGTAATGACAGCTATATAAATTTTGGGGAAAGTCCTGCAAAATACCCGCCTTGATCCAGACCCGTGTGCATACCGATTGCTCATGCAATAAAAACCTGTGTTAAAATCCTCGACTCTTACGCTATAATCTGCTATCAAAATCAGCTTTACCTTGCATGGAACGGGATATGAACGAAAAACAACCGCTGCTAAAACGGCTGAAAACAATTATTATCGGAGATCCGCACAGCCCCAAGGATCACCGGATATTTCATCAGCTTTCCCTGATAGCATTTTTTGCCTGGGTGGGGCTTGGCGCTGACGGATTGTCATCGTCCTGCTATGGTCCGCAGGAAGCATTTCTGGCGTTGCAGGGGCACGAGTATCTGGCTATCTTTGTTGCTCTGGGAACGGCAATCACGATTTTTGTCATCTGCGCCAGCTATAATCAAATCATTGAATTATTTCCCACCGGTGGCGGCGGCTATCTGGTTGCCAGCAAGCTGCTGTCGCCGCAGCTTGGCATGATTGCCGGCAGCGCGCTCCTTATCGATTACATGCTGACGATTACGGTATCGATTGCCAGCGGGGCAGATGCCATCTTCAGCTTTCTTCCCGTGTCCTGGCAGGCATATAAAGTCACCTTTGCGCTGGTTGTTATTGTTCTCATCACGGTGTTGAATCTGCGCGGGGTAAAAGAGTCGGTCCTGCCCCTGGTGCCCATTTTTATCATCTTTGTCATGACGCATGTCTTTGCCATTCTTTACACCCTGTTTACCCATTGGCTGAACTTATCTGAAGTTGCCAGGGCAACA
>JAPLIX010000169.1 GCA_026388865.1 Pseudomonadota bacterium
ACCTTGCTGCCGCAGTGCATTCTGGATGAGAGCTGCCAACTGCTTGTCCTTTATTCCCCGGGATTTTGCATCACCAAGCACCTGTGAAATGATGTCACGTGCTCGTTGATGGCTCACTCCCGCATTAATCGTGCTATTCCAGGAATTAACCGAATCCATGAGATAGGTGCCCGTCACCCCATTTCGCACCATGTCCAGCAGAAGAGAGTTCATAATATCTTTATTGCCGCCTGTTCTTAATATGTTTCTTAACTGCTTGTCTATCCCCTGCAGGTCACTCTGTGTCACACCATTTCTTTGCAGGCTCCCCAGCAATTCATTCATCAAGACTGCATCACCCTCTCCCTTATTCCCATTATCGCCCCTTCCCTGTTGCAGGGCAGATTGGATAGCAGCAGCTAACTGCTTATCCTTTAATCCTCTGGCTTTTGCATCACCAAGCACGGTTGAAATGATGTCATGTGCTCGTTCATGGCTCACTCCTGCATTTACCCCATCATTCCAGGAATTAACCGAATCCATGAGATAGGTACCCGTCACCCCATTTCGCACCATATCCAGCAGGGTGCCTCTCATTAAATCTTTATTGCCGCCTTTATTTAATATATTCAATAATTGTTTGTCTATCCCCTTCAGGTCATTCTGTGTCACACCATTATTCTGCAGGGTCCTGAGTATGTCATTCACAGCCATCTTGTGCCCAAAACCGCCAAGGCCGCCTTGGTGCTGCTGCAGGGCATTCTGAATTAAAGAAGCTAAATCATTCCCCTTAATCTGCTTTGCCTTTCCTTCATCAATCGTTCGCGAGAGAATATCAACAGCACTTTTATGACTGCCTCCTGAATTGATCACATCATTCCACGCCTTAATAGAATTTTCAAGACTTCCACCAGACACACCATGTCTATTCATCCTGAATATTATGTTGCTGATATCATTTTTATTGCCGCCCTTGTTGAGCAGATTCTCTAATCCCTTATTGATATTTTTAAGGTCTTTTTGTGAAATGCCGCCTTTCTCTAAATCCTTAAGCAATTGATTTAATGGATCTGAACCTCCGCCCTTATGCTTTTTTGCCACAGCATCATTTAACATGAAATAACTGCTACCTATGAAAATCAAAAGCAAATATAATAATTTTTTCATAACGCTCTCCTTTATTTTTAAAGTTGCAAATCCAACAATTTTCTGTGCTTACATGACACTATGTTTTTTAAGTAAAGCACTATGCCCGTGTCTCTGCTGTATGCACCATCCGTACATAGAATATCTTTAAGGAGTTGCCTTTGATTTAAAAAATATCCTTTATGCTCCCCTGATCTCAGCGGTGCAATGTGCACAGCGGGATGCTTTAATCGGAATAACTGATAGACAGTACGGGCACTCTTTGGTGGCTGCTTCTGGCGATGGCGTTTCTCTTTTTAATTTATTGACTGCGCGGATGATCATAAACACGGCAAAGGCGACAATCAAAAAGCTGATTATGGTGTTGAAAAATACCCCGTAGTTCATGGTAACCGCGCCGGCTGCTTTTGCAGCAGCAAGGGTATCATACGTGCCGGCTATCTTTCCCGCTTTAATAACTGCAAAGAGGTTGGAGAAGTCAACATTCCCAAGCAATAGACCAATCGGCGGCATGATAACATCATCAACCAGCGATTTGATAATTGTGCCAAACGCTGCCCCGATGATTATGCCCACCGCCATATCAATAACATTGCCCCGCATGATAAATTCTTTGAATTCTTTAAGCATCGTCCCCTCCCAACAAAATAGTGTTAGTAATATGAAACACCTAAAACAGGAATATACATTTTAGCCCTAGTATTTGCAACGTATATCAATCTGTTATTATTTGTTCTTATTTACTCCATCAACAAGCAGGTTAATGACTATTCAATCTTCCTGAAGATTAGAGCGAGCAAACAGAAACCTCTTCATCGTATATATTAGTCGCATTTCGGTTTCTCGGCAATTTCAACACAGTCACGCAGATTGAGAACTTCATTCCTTGTCCTGTTCTTTCACCTTCCACCGTTCACCCCGGCGGGACCCTGCCGGAGGCTGACGGCTCAGCTGCTCTTGCTGCTAAAAATACTGCTCAAAGCATCGTTTCAGGGACGGTGAGCGTTTTAACTTGGCAAGCGCCTTGTCTTCAAGCTGCCGTATCCGTTCCCGCGATAAATTGAATATGTGCCCGATCTCTTCCAGGGTATGCTCTGCGTCGATTCCGATACCGAACGGCAGTTTGATGATTTCCTGTTCGCGGGGGGTAAGTACCTGCAGGGCCAGCTCTGCAGTTTGCAGACAATGGTTTTTTAATATCTCATCAAGCGGTGAGGTGTTTGAGGGGTCTTCAATAAAATATTTTAAGGGGCCGTCTTCTTTTCCCGCGGGGGTTTCCAGTGAAATGGTATCCTGCAATATCTGCTGTATCTCATCAACATGTCTCGGGGAAATACCCATTGCCTCAACAAGCGATGACAGCACCGGCGCTTTGCCGGTATCCTGTACGATCTGCCGGGTTATTTTTTTCATTTTTTTCAGCCGTTCATTTATATAGACCGGTAAGCGGATGCTGCTTCTCTGCCCGTCGATGCAGCGCACAATTGCCTGCCGTATCCACCAGGACGCATAGGTGCTGAAACGGCCACCCAGGCGATAGTCAAACTTTTCTGCCGCCCGCATCAGGCCGATGTTTCCTTCCTGAATAATATCAGCCAGCGGCATCCCCCAGCTCAAATACCGCCGGGCAAGGCCCACCACCAGCCGCAGGTTTGATTTCACCAGCCGGGCTCGTGCTCCCTGCGACCGTGCTTCGGCAGTTTCTATTTCCTGCACCATGCGCAGAAATTCTTTTTCAGCTTTTACCTTCTGCCGCGAGTTTACACCTCCAACAGGCTTAATTTCCCGAAGAATTGCGCGGTCTTTGAGCGCGCGAAGGTCGACCTGCGAAACAACGGCGCAAAACTCACTGACGATTTTCGCCCTGCTGCGGTTGAGCTTCCGGCGCTCATAGGAGCCGGAAACGCTCTTCTGTATCGAGCGCTCCAGCGTCTTTATTTTTTGCTGCAATGATGCGGCGGTCATGCATGCCCGCACTATCGGATGCGCGCCTACCGGCGCTGCCAGAAGGCGCCGTTTATTTACCAGCCGCGCAACAAGAAGCATCAACTGACCGGTCAGCTCCTGCTTGTTCTTCTCCTGCTCCACGCTTTCTTTGCCCAGCGTAATTTCTTCCTGTGGTGTGAGCAGCACGCTGGTGCGCAGCTCCTTTAAGTAGGCTGACAGTATATCTTTATCCCGCGCATCTCTGGTTGACCGAGCGGTTGAACCATTCGCTGTATCTGCAGCCGCATCATGGCCGCTATTGATCAATGGTTCATTCTCTTCAACGCTTATGATTTCTTCCAGGTGTGCATCCAATGCGTAAACAGTTTCCACGTTCATACCCCCTTTGAAAATGTTGTTGTCTTTTGTCTGTCCTCTGTCATCTGTCTTTGTGGTGCGGTGCGCGCAGCACCAGCACCGGACAGGTTGCAAGTCTGATAACTTTCTCTGCTACCGAGCCGAAAATGAAATGGTGAAAGGCTGATTCCCCGTGGGTTGCAATGATAATAAGGCCCATGTTATCCTCATCAGCACATTTCACAATCTCTGCCGCAGGGCTTCCCATTTTGAGTATGGGATGAATCTGCAGCTCGCTCCCACCACGCTCTGCGGCAATTTTTTGTAATGCGGTGCGGGTAGACTCAATAAGTTCCTGCTCGTACGCGGGCAGGCTGATGGTCAGCTCAGCACTGAATGCGGTAACAGGCTCTACGACATGAATCGCCCATACTTCACTGGATAATCTGGCAGCAAGCTCTTTCACTGTTTCAAGTGCTATGTACGACGCCTCACTGAAATCAGTTGGCCAGAGAATTTTTTTTAACGGCAACATGCGCTGCGACTCCTTTCTTTATTGGCGCTCACTCCTGCATCCAATAACGAATGCTAATGGTGAAAGCTGTTTTATCTGACCCTAATTTACAAATTCCCCGCAGCAAATACAATTTGCAGAAACACCCATTTTTATATGGTTAAAATACGTAGCTTTTGTATGGGTAGAAATACGTATAAAGAGTTGGGGAGTCGGTGAATAGGTGAGTCGGGATTTCAGATTTAAGATTGCAGATTTTAGAGTGTCCACCCTCCGCAGTTTCTGGTGGGCAGATATAGTAGCGATAGCGAAGAACCATGCTATGTTTAATTGACCATCGTTACCAGTGCTAACGGAGGACGGGAAGATTGTGTCTGTCTTCTGAAAGTCTGTTTTCTGTTGTCTGTCATCTGAGTTTCATCTGGCTACGGTTCGACTGCGCTCACCGCAGGTCGGCCACGAGCGACCAGCCACTGGTCAGTCATAACGCCCCCGCAATGCGGGGGGCTTGATGGTTGTGAGCCACCCCAGGGGTGGCCATGGTCACAGGTTGTTTAGTTTAAAACTTACCATCATCTTTATTCTCGTCTTTATCCTTCTCACCCTTGTCGAGTTCATC
>JAPLIX010000294.1 GCA_026388865.1 Pseudomonadota bacterium
CGGTGTCGGGGTGGTTAGGAGTTAAAAAAACTCCAGCACTCATAACTCTTTATTTCTTCAAACTTTCCTTTTTTTTGGAGACCACAGAGAATCCCTCTGTGCACTGGTGGTTCCAGAGCTTCTCTCGCTGTTTATAAAACCTTTGACCCTGTGCCTTACGGTTTACCGCTGCCTGCCGGATAAGCCTCCCGCAGATACATGGCAGCATCCTCCGGCGGCGTCGGGTTGATGTAGAACCCTGAGCCCCATTCAAAGCCTGCGACCTTGGTGAGCCGGGGTATTATTTCAAAATGCCAGTGATCATAGGCACTATCACTGCTGTCAAGCGGCGCGGTGTGCAGCATATAGTTGTACGGCGGGAAGCTCAGGGCGCTGTTGATTTTTTTAAGCACGGTGCTGAACAGCTCGGCGAGCGCCGAGAATTTTTCCAGTGGGGTTGTTTCAAATGAGCAGCGGTGTTCCAGCGGCAGAACCCAGGTCTCAAACGGAAACCGGGGAGCAAAGGGCTCGATGGCCACAAAGTCGCTGTTTTCCATCACCACCCGGGATTTATTTAAAAGCTCCTGGCGGATGATATCACAGTAGATACAGCGCTCTTTAAAGGTGTAATAGGACTGAGCCCCCGCCATCTCCTCAAGCGGCCGCTTGGGCACTACCGGAAGGGCGATGAGCTGGGAATGAGGGTGCTCAAGGGAGGCGCCGGCTACTTCGCCGCAGTTCTTAAAGATAGCGATGTAGCGCAGACGCTTATCCTGTTTCAGTTCCAGCATCCGCAGCCGGTAGGAAAGCAGGATATTTTTAAACTGCTCTACGGTGAGCGTTGAGGCGGTGGCTGCGTGATCCGGCGTTTCAACGATAACTTCATGGACGCCAAACCCGTTCATGAGATCATAGATCCCGTCGCCCCGTTTATTGAGGTCGCCTTCGCCCACCAGGGCAGGGAATTTATTGGGCACGACCCTGAGGGTCCAGCCCGGCTTGTCCGGCAGGGTATCCAGTTCACGGACGGAAAAAACCTCGGGCGGTGTTTTGTCTTCATTGCCTGGACACAGCGGGCAGAATCCGCCCCGACATTTCGGTGCTTCAACGGCCAGATCGGAAGGACGTTTGCCCCGTTCAGTTGAAATGATAACCCATCTTCCAATAACCGGGTCTTTGCGTAATTCAGGCACGCGGATACTCCTTATAAAAACGTTGCGCTGTCAGTGCTTGGTAAACAGCCTTTATTAAATTCCGTTGAAAGCTGCCGGCTTATTTTTATCAGGCTTTATCATCGGCTTTTTTTAATAATTCATGCAAGCTTAAATGTATTAAAAATTTCTTTTCCTCCCGGGGCTGAAGCCTGATTTTCCAGTGTGCCAGAAGAGTAGATCCCTGGAAGGTTTTTTCCAGGCCGTCCTCTGACCGTGACACTGTCTCCAGCGGAAAACGCCACACGGCAGCTTCAGGGGAGAGTGCCAGGTCAAGGCTGAGGCCGGCCCATTCATCTTTCAGCGCCAGCTGCGCCACCTGCTTAACAGCGCCCGTTGTATTGAGGGCGCACGGTGCCGCATGAGCAGGGATAGTATAATGCCGGAGCGGATCATTTCCCGCAAGGAGCGTGAAATTAAATTCAATCCCGAACCAGAGGTCTGCGGACCGGGGACTCTCATTGGTAATGCCGTACGCTGCCGCAAGGGTCTGGTGCGCATCATTGAGCGAAAACTGCTTCCGTACCGTGAGCGGTATCTGGCGATCTTTTTCCCACACCAGCCCCTGCCGTTTGAGGGTCAGGGTAACACACGGTGCAGCTGTCGCCTGTTCAATCTGTTCTATGGTGTACGGCTGGTTGATAAAGTCCCCCCGTTCTGTGTATTGACAGCGCGAGAAATTTTCCAGCGTTGTCATTTCACCCAGAAAATGGTCAAGGAATGAATAGCGCCGGTACCAGTCATAGAAGAGGTGGTCAGGGACGTCGTCGGTCTGAGGTGCAGCGTTGTGGTGTAGGGAACGCGGCTGGTCCCCCTGCCGGGGAGCAGGCAGTTTTTCTTCCGGGAGCTTTAGCTTCCGGTGGTAGGCTTCCATTTTGCGTGACACCACATCGGTGAGATTAAAGGAGCGGGGTTTAAAGTCAAGCTCAAATAAAGCGCCCCCGTAGCGGGGAGTAAAATAGGCATTAAAAGAGCGCGCTGATACTAAAATTTCCCGGGACAGATCCCGGTCAAAATCGCACACGCTGTAGCTGATCCAGGGAGCGGTGCCGGACCGGGAGGCATCGATAATATTCTCCGCGCTGATGAGATGTTCATAGACGGCATGGCGCAGGTAATTGAGATAAATGCCCCCGAACAGCCCGTGCCAGTAAGCACCGTTGCATTGAGCTTTATAGAGCTCCCGCTGTGCCGCCCTGATGTCGCTGGAGTCACCCGGGCCTCCGGCAGACTGCTCCCACTGCTCGAGCTTTTCACTCACCAGCAGCATTTTTTTATGCATCTGATTGCTCTCCGGGTATTTCACCATAAAATTGTTCCAGTAGCCGCCGCGCAAAAAAGCTGCGTACTTATCCCTGATCTGCAGGCTGCGCAGGCGCTCGACCAGTTCTTCATACCTGATACCGGCATCCGCCGGCAGCGCCCATTCCATCATCTCTGCATAAGAAAGGGTGGGCAGGTAAATGGGGCCTTGCGGCGGGTGAGCTGCCTGGTGATCGGAAAAGAGCTCCATGCTGATGGTCTTCTGGTTTTTCTCCAGAAGGGTGAAAAACGCTTCAAGCCAGCCCTTTTCATAGACCCAGGCATGGGTGCCCGGCCACATGCCGAACTTCTCGCCGTCATCGCCGTAGGTTATTGCCACCTCCTTGCAGTCACTGGCGCGGAACAGCAGGTATTCGAGGGTCTTTTCCGGCTGCTGAAAGGGGACGCTGTAGCGAAGCGTCATGTCGATGGGGAACAGGGCCAGGGGATAGCCTTCTTTTTCTGTGACAAAGTATCCATGGATTTCTTCGGGCGACAGGCCGGCATATAAAAAGTGGGTGCTGTCAAGGAGGGTATAGGAGAGCCCGGCGGGCGCTATCACGCGCGGCAGCTCAGGCTCCCAGACCCGTTCAGCAAGCCAGATGCCGGCCGGGGCCCGGCCGTATTTCTCCCGGATAAAGTCGCTCATCATCCGTATCTGGCCGAGAATATCCCGCTCCCTGAGCATGGAAAAGATCGGCTCATAGAACCCGCCCCCCAGCAGTTCAACCTGCCCTTTATCAACCAGGTTTTTAATGCGCCCGAGAAACTCAGGCTGCTCTGTTTCAAGCCACTCAAGCAAAGGCCCGGAAAAATGGAGCGTGGTCTTAATAGCAGGATGCTTTTCTAAAAGGGAGAGAAAGGGAGCGTAGGCGCGGTCAAAGGCGTCGTGAAAGATATGATCAAAATTTCCGACCGGCTGGTGGTTGTGGATACAGAAGAGGAACGAGACGTGTTTCATACATCTGGCGTGTCCGCACTGAACATGCTGGTGCCTCAGCCCTTGTGGGCTTTCTCCTGCTGTTCCTGCTGCTTTTTACACTCGATACACAGGGTCGTTACCGGTCGCACTTTGAGCCGGTCTATGGAAATTTCCTCGCCGCACGCTTCGCAGATGCCAAAGGAGCCATTGTCAAGGCGCTCAAGCGCTTTCATGATTTTCGGGCGAAGCTTGCGCTCCCGGTCGCGCATGCGCAGCACAAAGTTGCGGTCTGACTCAAGAGTCGCCCGGTCAGTCGGGTCAGGAAACGTATCATCCTCATCGGTCATTTCAACAACCGTATCCTTGGCCCCTTCCGAGATATCTTCCATCCATTGATTTAGAAGGGATCTGAAGTATGCTAATTTCTCTTCATCCATTATAAAAGCCCCCCACCGGGGTGAATGTTGTTAATAAATAAAAATAGTACTCCCCTTTTAAAATGTAAAGCATTAAATGGGAGATCGCTCATAGACACCGCTCTTGCCGCCGCTTTTTTTCAGCAGTTTAATGCCGGAAATAATGATGCCCCGGTCAACTGCTTTGCACATATCATAAATCGTGAGCGATGCCACTGCTACTGCCACCAGGGCTTCCATTTCAACCCCGGTCCTGCCGGTAATTTTCACCCGCGCCCGGACGTCAATCCGGCTTTCCTTCTGCCGCGGCTCAAACGCCATTTCTACGGCGGTTATGTTAAGCGGATGGCACATGGGAATAAGGGCAGAGGTCTTCTTGGCGGCCATAATGCCCGCAATCTGGGCAGCACCCAGGACATCTCCCTTCTCGAGTGAGCGATCCATAATTCTGCGGAATGTTTCCGGTTGCATGGTGACGGTAGCCTGGGCAAGCGCTTCCCGCATGGTTTGCCTTTTCTGCGTCACATCCACCATGCGTGACCGTCCGGTTTTGTCAAAATGGGTCAGCTTACTCATAGGGAAGAAAGCGCTGCGTTGTTTTTAAGTATTGTATCTTTAGATAGTAAATTATATGTTAGTGAGCGTCAAGCTAATTATACCCGGGACCTTCCCCGAAATTAAGGCATAGAAAACAGGCAAACGGCATGACCGCAGTGAAAGGATAGGATAGCGAAGTGGAGCACGAGCGCATGGGGGTTTTTAACGCCACAACAATATTCTTAGTGGCTTGCGTCACGACCCCGGCGGCGTGCGTATCATGCACGGGGCAGGCAGATTCCAGAGCCTTCGATGGAGGGGAATGCAATGGGGTCTGGCAGGAGAGAATTCGCAAGGCACCTGCCGTTCCACGAAGGTTAAGCGGTTTTGTTGTGGCTAAAAAACCCCCCTGCGCTCTAGTAATGACAGCACTATAAATTTTGGGGAAAGTCCTGAATTATAACCCCGGAAACTGGGCGCGTTTTTATAAACTATTTGTATGCCAGGAGCTGCTTGCTGATGACTAAAATCTCATTGTCATTACTTCCGGTTTTTGCTAGTAATCCTTTACATACACCATAAATTGTTAATAGGGGAAAAAGGCAAGCAGTGCTTTCCAAGACCTTCAGCAGCGCAATTCTCGGCATTGATGCCTATCTGGTAGAAGTAGAGGTGGACATCAGCCCGGGCCTTCCCTACTTTTCAACCGTGGGGCTCCCGGACGGCGCGGTCAAAGAGAGTAAAGACCGGGTCAAGTCCGCCATCAAGAATATGGGGTATGACTTCCC
>JAPLIX010000342.1 GCA_026388865.1 Pseudomonadota bacterium
AAATATCTGATTGAATGGATGTAGGGTTCGTAAAACGAGATTGTATATAACCTATTCTGGAACCTAATAAATTTGAGTACATAATAAATAATAGTTTAAATCTAAATTTCTTGTATTATTAGATAAACTACTCTCGCTGCTATTCCTTTCGGTGCTTTGCCATTTTCATCAACTTGTCCCGATTGAAGTAAGCCCATAGAAAAAGGACTGCAATAATCCCTATAATCACAATAAGTATTGCATATTGATTGTTTTTTGCGCTACTTCCACTTAACGAAAGCAAAACGGTTCCAAATAACCTTCCAATAGTTGAGACAACAATAAACATCCAGATATTTATCTGGCTTAAGCCTATAATATAACAAAGCGCAGCCTTGGGGAAGCCGGGGATCAGAAACAGAATAAAGGCAACAAAAGGGCCCTGCACATCCATGAAATGATCATAGGTTTCCAGAATGGAAGCCTTGACCACCTTTCGTACAAATGGCAGACCAAATGTTCTGGCGAGGAGAAATGCGAGCCATGATCCGATGCTCAAACCAATGGTAGAATAAATTGCCCCTAATACAGAACCATAAAGATACCCGCCGATGAATCCGGTTATTTCGGCCGGTAGCGCCCCTGCAACCAGTACCTGGAAAATTTGTATAGCAATAAAAATAATATCATCGAAGGGATGGAAGGATTTAATGAACTCAACAAGTTGTTCCTTATCACTGGTAAAGTAGAGATAAAACTTATAGTGCAAGACGAAACCCGACCCCACGATTATAACCAGGACAAAAAGAAAAATCTTCAAAACAGTGCGGTTATTCATTACAGGTGTATTCCGAATTTCTTTAAAGGCTAAGGTGATTTAAAATTATGGTATCGTTCATAAGTGTAGGTATCAATGGATGCTAACCGATAGAACCTGAATCTCGAAGAAACCTTTGATACCCAGTTTTTCTTCTCAGAGCTGTTTTTGTTTATCCATTAAGTAATTGATATATAATTATTATATTTGAAATGATGTTAATTAACGTATCAGACCACTCCCGGGAAATTATCCTTAGAAAGGAATTGTGTTTTGTTCAATCTTCTATACCTACACTTATGAACGATGCTAAAATTATACATCAAAATAAGCTATCTTTGCTGATTTTTCAGTGTAGCGGTTTAAAAGGAAATCGGGCAGATACGGGATAAGAATCAACGTCTTGCGGTGAGTATTAAAGGAAAAAACTGCATCTTTTATTCAGGATTTTGTGCTTACTATTTTTGTATAAATTATTTTCCCGGCCTTCTCTACCAGTCCGCTCAACAGGGGAAATTCCTGCATCTGCTGCAGTGCTGCCTTAAGATAGGAGAGCGCGTTGGGGATGTGCGCGCTGAAGGCTATCTTCCCTTTTTCCATGGTGAGGTAGGCAAACGCCCCCAGCGCCTGCATATTTCGCTGCAGGCCGGTGAGGTGGAAGATACGCGCAAACGCCTCTCTCTCCAGGGCAAGCCCCCACACGCCGGTGAGCAGGTCCAGGTAAAAATCGAGAAGCTCTTCCCGCTGACCGTCCTGCAGCACAATATACGCATCTTTCAGAAGTGACACCGCGTCATACTGCAAAAGCCCCCTGGTGGCGGTCTGGAAATCGATATAGCGCACCGCCCCGTCTTTAAAATAGATATTCTGCGACTGGAAATCGCGGTGCATGAAGTAGCGCGGCTCATGGCTCAGGTCATCGGCGAGCAGGTGAAATTCCCGGTCCAGCTCTTCATCATTGTCAATATCAAAACCGCAGAATCTTTTCAGAAAGCATTCCGTGAAATAGTCGGTCTCCCACCTGAACGCTTCATAGCCGAAGCTTCTGCCCCTGAGGTAGCTGCAGGCTGAAAGATCTGCTGCGGTCCTTACCTGCATTTCCGCCAGCCCGGCAAGCACCTTCCGGTAATAGCCCGTTTTCTCCCCGTCGGTGGCAGCCCGTGTAACCAGGGCATAGAGGCTGTCGTCGCCCAGGTCTTCCAAAAGCACGATATGCTCGTCTTCATCACTGGTGATGATTTGCGGCACGCCGATGCCGTGCTGAAAAAGAAATGTTCCCACATCAATATAGGAATGAATGTCATACCGGGGCGAGGCGCTGGCCATGACAACGACAGAGGCTCTCCCGGTTTTTATGCGATAGAAGGTACGGTCAGACCCGCCCTCTGTCAAGGGCATCATCCAGCATTCCTCAGGAGCGCATGCTATCCCGGCCTTCTTCAAGAGATTCTGAATTTTTTTTACGAGCGCTTTTTCAGCCTGCATGGACGATAAATTTCCTCCCGACAATTGCGTCCCGGATATGCACCCCTTCCTCTATGGTGACATCATCCCAGAGGATGGCATTCTCTATGATGCTGTTCTTTTTAAGTACGCAGCGCCTGCCGACTGACACAAAGCCCCGCAGCTGCGAGCCCTCTTCACACGCCACGTCTTCCGCAAGGAACCTGCCGTCTGCGGGCACTGCCATGTCCGGAAGAAGCGCGGTTCTCTCGGCCAGAAGTTCCCGGTGTACCTCAAAGTAGCTCTGCACGGTGCCCACATCCCGCCATGCACACCCGTCAACTATAAGCGCTTCAATCCGGTGTTTGCCTCCCCTGATGATATCCAGGCACACGGGTATCAGACCAGCGGGGCCCTGTGCAGGGATAAAGTCCAGTACCTTGGCGTCCATGAAGGCAATGCCGGTATAGGCAAGCTTACGCGCGACATGAGCCGGCCTGAGTGTGTCACGCAGGTCGCAGATCGATCCATCGGGAGCAACAGCAACATTATTATAAGCGGGATGGTTGTGCAGCACCATGGCCATGAGCGGTCTTTTTTCCTGGTAGCGAACTGCCAGCCGGTCAACCGGTATGGTGCTCAGCACATCGCCGTTGTGCAGCATGAAAAAGAGCTCATCTTTTAAAAACTTCCGGAACGCCCCTATTCCGCCGGCCACGCCCAGGATCTCAGGCTCATAGGACAGGCTGATGCGCAGACCCTTATCCTGTGCAGCAACAAACTGCCGCACCAGGTCTGCGTGGTGGTGCATATTGATTCCAATATCAGTGATGCCGCTCCTGTTAAGCTTCTGAAGGATATGCCCGAGAAGCGGCTTCCCCAGGATCGGGATGAGCGGCTTGGGCAGATAGTTTGACAAAGGACTCAACCGGGTCCCGTATCCTGCGGCAAGAACGATAGCTTTCATAGAAGGTAATAGTAAGAACATTTTTCCGTAAATACCAGTTTTTTCTCCTTAACTTTTGAATTATTTTGTATTACTGTTAGAAGCACGGAGGGCATAAAATGCCGGTGAATGGGTTAATAGGTGAAAAGGTAAATAGGTTGAAAGGTAAAACAAATTCAACGCTAAAAGCTGACGGCTGAGTGCTGATAGCTTTCAAAGGACTGCCATGCGGGCGATGACGGAAAAGGAAATCAGGGCTTTTATCAGGGAATGGACCTGGGGCACCCTGATCGCGGTTGAGGGCAACAGGCCGTATGCGGTTGAGCTTTCCTACGGAAGTGACGGGGAATATATATACTGCGGCTCCATGCCCGGCGGCCGCATGGCGCAATGCGTGAGGAGTAACCCGCAGGTGGTGTTTAAAATCTGTGATTCCGACCGCAGCTACAGCTTTTGGCGGGCTGTCATGGTAGAGGCTGCGGCAGAACGGCTCACCGGGTATGATGAGGTACTCTACTCCGTGCGCTGCATTGCCCGGCAGCGGGGATTTGCCGAAGGCGCCTTTGACAGTATTGCCCGGCGCGTGGCAAATGATCCGGAAAGCAATTCGCTGCGTATCCCCCTTAAAGTGTTCGGCGGAAGGATAAGCAGGTAGATATAATGCAGAATGCGGATTTCGGATTGCAGAATAAAAATTGCTAACTATTAAACCATGATGGAGAAAAGCATGAAAAAAATGAATACAGTACTTATTATTGTTCTATTGTGTATGGCTGTTTTTATGCCGGCAGCGGCTTCGGCAAAGACCTATGAAGAGTATGGCTTCTGGAGTCAGGGGTGCCTTAACGGCGCTGCATCAGCACTTACCGTGCTCTACTTCCCGGTTAAACTGGGCTATGGTGCTTTTGGAACGCTTTCTGCCGGAACAGTTAATTTATTCAGCGCGAGATATGCCGCGCCCACAGCGGAAAAGATCGCCCTCACCGCGGCCGGCGGTGACTGGTACATCACGCCGCGGATACTGCTGGGAGAAAAGAAAAGAAGCTTCGTTTCAGCGGCTGCGATGACCGAGGTGGCACGGCAATGCCTGCCTATTCTGCTTATTAACAGCTGGTTAGCGCCCATAAGGAGCTCTAGCAGGTTGTTGGAAAAGTAATTTTCTCCCAAGCTGGTCAAAAACATCCAGATACAAGGCGCGCGAAATCAAGAGGAATGAGGCGTACTGTATCGTACGTCGCAATGACGAAGGATGAGCGCAACGAAGCAGATGGGTGTTTTTCAACAGCCTGTTAGCACCTGCTGAACAAAACGCTCGATGCCCAGTTTTTTATTGTTAACCAGCTCCTGCATGTCCAGAAATGATTCCACGTAGCGGCACTGTTCAGAACCGTGAGTTTCTGCAAACACTGCTTCATAGCGATTTCTGGCAAGTATTCCCTCATCATAGGCCTT
>JAPLIX010000258.1 GCA_026388865.1 Pseudomonadota bacterium
CGGCGGCGCAGAAGATCATGTGCATCTTTTATGCCGATTGGCCCGGACCATCTCACAGGCCGATTGGGTGAAGGAAATCAAACGGGTGTCAAGCATCTGGATCAAACAACGAGAACCCTCATTGGCGGTGTTTGCGTGGCAGGGAGGATATGGCGCGTTTTCAGCATGTCCCCAGGGTAGCGGAGTTACCGCAACCCTGGGCTATAAGACAGAATCCCGTTGGGATTCCAGCCTACCAGCCGCCCACACCAGCGAAAGAATTGTACGCGGAGTTCTGGAAACTGGAGAAGGAGGCGGAGAAGATGCTGGAGGGACTGGCGAGCCAATGAACATTGCTGAAGAAACCAAAACACTTGCTCCTTGGACGGAAACTGTGCCTGCCGGTTGGCGAGTCACCCGGCTTGATGCGGTCGCTGATGTCCTTTTCAGCAACGTGGATAAACACACGATCGACGGCGAAGAACCCGTTCTGCTCTGCAACTACGTGAATGTTTACAAAAATGATCGTATCACCAGCGACATTGATTTTATGGTAGCCTCTGCCGAAGAGCGTGAAATCAAGAAGTTTCAGATTCGACGTGGTGATGTCCTTGCAACGAAGGACTCAGAAGAAGCAGATGACATTGCGATTTCTTCTCTTGTCGCCGAAGATTTGCTGGGAGTTTTGTGCGGATACCACCTTGCGATGATCCGCCCTCGGCTCCCATCGGTCAGCGGACCCTTTCTGGCTTGGCTTCATGCCTCAAAGTCTTTCCGCGCGCAATACGAAGCTAAAGCCGTTGGAGTGACGCGATTTGGACTTTCCCAATACGCATTTCGGGCGTCCCGCGTCCCGCTCCCGCCCTTGCCCGAGCAACAACGCATCGCAACGTATCTGGATGCGAGTTGTTCGGCGATTGATGCGGCGGTAGCCGCCAAACGCCGTCAACTCGAAACCCTCGACGCCCTCCGCAAGTCCATCATCAAGCGCGCAGTGATGATGGGGCTCAATCCAACGGTGAAAACGCAGCGCACCGACGTGGAGTGGATTCCTGAAATGCCCCACCACTGGCGATTGGTGCGCGTCAAAGACGTGATGGAGTTCTACAATACCGTCCGCGTGCCCTTGAGTGCCGCCGAGCGTGGAGTGATGACCGAGAAAACCTACGACTACTACGGCGCGTCGGGCGTAATTGACAAAGTCGAAGCCTATCTGTTCGAAGGCACTTACATTTTAATCGCCGAAGATGGCGCGAATCTCCTGACCCGATCGAAGCCGTTGGCGTTTTTGACGACGGGCAAGTTCTGGGTGAACAACCACGCCCATATCCTCAAACCCCGCTGTGGCGGCGACGACACGTTCTTGGTGAGCTTGTTGGAGTCACAAGATTTTTCGCTTTTCGTCACCGGTGCAGCACAGCCGAAACTCACGATGGAGAATCTTGGTCGCTTCAAGTTGGCCGTGCCACGAGTTGCCGAACAGAAGGAAATCGCCGCCTTCATCCGAGAAAAGGATGCTGAGTTTCGACCGCTATTTTCGCTGATTGAGCGGCAAATTGAAATACTGGTAGCCTACCGCAAGTCCCTGATTCACGAATGCGTCACCGGCCAGCGGCGGATTTCGGAGGCGGATGTGGCGCGAGCGCGGCACGACGAAATAGAGAAAGGGGGGCAGGGCCAATGAGTGCAAAATCAACCGGGGTTGCTAAAACAAAAAAAGTTACGAAGCCTCTTGTGCCGATTAAGCAAACGCTGCTGAAAGATGTACGCGACCTTATCCTATCCGCCCGCCGCCACGTTGCGCAAACGGTCAACGCAGGCCACACCATGCTCTGTTGGCATATCGGACGCCGCATTCGAGAGGATATCCTCCAGGAAAAGCGGGCGGAGTACGGAGCAAAAATTGTCGCCACAGTGGGGCGACAATTGGAAACAGAGTTCGGGCGTGGGTACAGCAGGCGAAATCTCTTTCATATGATTCGTTTTGCGGAGGTTTTTCCCGAACTGAAGATTGTGCAATCACTGATTGCACAATTGGGATGGACCCACTTTCTGCATATCATCCGGTTTGATGATCCCCTGAAACGTGATTTCTACGCTGAAATGTGTAAGTTGGAACGCTGGAGCACCCGCACTCTGCATAAAAAAATTCAGTCCCGGCTTTTCGAACGTACGGCGCTTTCGCGTAAGCCAAAGGAGTTGGCCAGGATGGAGCTTCAGGCCCTACGGGAGGAGGACAAGCTCACGCCGGACATGGTTTTTCGCGATCCGTACATGCTTGATTTTCTCGGCCTCAAGGATACTTACTCAGAAAAGGATTTGGAGACTGCTATTCTGCGCGAGATGGAATCGTTTATTTTGGAGCTGGGCGTCGGATTCTGCTTTGTCGAGCGCCAGAAAAGGATGCAAATTGACCACAAAGATTATTACCTCGATCTTCTTTTCTATCATCGCAAGCTTCGCCGCTTGGTGGCAATTGAACTGAAAATCGGCGATTTTGAAGCCGGGGATAAAGGGCAGATGGAGCTCTATTTGGGCTGGCTCAAGCGTTACGAATGCCAACCGGAAGAGGCAGGGCCGCTGGGTATTATTCTTTGCGCGGGCAAGAGTCAGGAACATGTGGAGTTGCTTGAACCGGGGAAGAGCGGTATTCACATTGCCAGTTATTTAACCGAAGCCTTGCCGAAGGCAGAACTGGAACGCAAGCTGCATGAGGCGGTTCTGGTGGCCCGAGCCCAGCTGGAGAGGCAAAAGGACTGACTATGGCACGGAAGAAAGCTCCGGAAATTAAATTTCAAGAGCATGTCGCCGCATATCTTACCGGCAAGCACGGTTATCCCGTGCTTGAACAGTCAGACATCACGGACACCGAGCATTTCATTGCCGAGGACCAGCTTTGGGCCTTCCTCACAGCCACGCAGGCTGACACGCTCATAAAGCTTAAAGACGACTACGGGACTGACGCGCGGGACGAGGTATTCAAGGCGCTGCGCAAGGAACTGGAGCACACGCCGTTGTGGATGCTGCTGCGCCACGGACTGAAGGTGCGTGGGCTGGAGCTCCGTCTCTACTACCCCAAGCCCCGCTCCGCCGAGAGCGCCGCCGCCAAGAAACACGGCGAGAACCGCATCACCTTTCGGCCGCATTTCTACTTCGGCGATACCAGCGAGGAGATTGATTTCGTCTTCTTCCTCAACGGCCTGCCCATTGTAGCGCTTGAGTTGAAGCACGAGAAGAACCAGACCGTGCATGACGCCGTAGCGCAGTTCGCCGCCCGCGACCGACCGGATGGAGGGAGTGTCGCGAGCGCCATGGATGGCGCAGGA
>JAPLIX010000306.1 GCA_026388865.1 Pseudomonadota bacterium
CACAACCGGGTGCTTGAGGACTGGTGGGATTACTACGGCGCCGACCTCTCCATTGCGCTCACCGATACCTACAGCACTGATTTCTTTTTCCGCGACATGACGCAAGAGCAGGCGCAAAACTACCGGGGCCTGCGTCAGGATTCAGGAGACCCGATTGCGTTTGGGGAGAAGGCCGTCAAATTTTATCGGAGCCTTGGCATCGACCCGCAAGAGAAAATGATTGTTTTCAGCGACGGGCTTGATATTGAAACCATCTGCCGGCTCGCAGAGCATTTCGCGGGCAGAATCAAGTGCGCCTTCGGCTGGGGCACCAATCTCACCAATGACCTGGGATTCGGCGCGCTGTCACTGGTGGTGAAGGTGGTGGAGGCCTGCGGCCACCCCACCGTGAAGCTGAGCGATAACCTGGCAAAGGCAATCGGCGCTCCGGAAGACATCGAACGCTTCAAGCGCATCTTCGGCTATACCGGCACGACGTATGAAGAGTGCCGGTACTGAGTATCACCTGCGCATTCTGTTTATCCTTTAGCCCGCTGCCTGAGCCTTTTTGAAGAAGCCTGTTCAGCACCCTTGCTGCCGTCTTGATTCCTATGGGAAATTATTTTACAATAGCTGGCAAAGGTGGTAATGAGATTTTAAAAGCGCACAGCAGTTACCGACATGTGCCGGGAAAGACCCGGCCCGAAAGCTTTCGGTATAAAGAGGCAGAAACCGGTCAATCTTAATTACCACGCTGCCCCGCACGCAGCGGCGGATGCGCGGTGAGTATCATACCAGAGGGAAGCTATGGAAGCAGCCAGCACTCAAAGCGGAGAACACCTTACTCCTGAGTATCAGGCCAAGCTCTATGAAATAACCAAGATCATCCACGAAGCGGAAAGCTTTGCCAAGGTGCTGCCCTACGTGGAAAAAGAGATGCTTGCACTGCTCAGGTCAGAGCGCATGACCGTTTACCGGCGCAACCGGCGCGATACCGAAATCGTCTCAACATATATGACCGGTGATGAAATAAAAGAAATACGGGTTCCCCTCAGCCCCACATCCATAGCCGGCTTTGTGGCCTTAAGCCAGCGCCCTGTTCTGATTAACAATGTCTATGACAAGCAGGAGGTTGCAAAATTTCATCCCCAGCTGCGTTATGACTCCAGCTTTGATGAGCAGACGCACTATAAAACCCGCTCGATGATTGTGATCCCCATTAAATTCAAAGAAACGCCCCTGGGGGTCATGCAGATCATCAACCATATCGGCGGGCCCTTCACTGCTTATGAGATGCAGGTTGCCGCGGAGCTGGCGCAGGTTATCGGTCAGAAGTTCCAGTATGATTTCCAGGCAACGCAAAGCCCGTTTGACTATCTGCTGCACCGCAAGCTGGTAACGCCGGAAAAGCTTGAAGAATTGAAGAATCGCTCGGTTAAAGATAAAGTCTCGCTGGCCCAGCTTCTCATCACTGAAATGAGGCTCAGCCTTGAAGAAATCGGCGAATCGCTTGAGCGTTACTACCAGGTGCCATTTCTAAAGTATGACCCGTCAATTCAGCCGCCCGCCGAAATCATGAAATACCTGAAAAAATCCTATCTCGTCAGTCATTTCTGGGTCCCGCTGGCATTTGCGGACCGCCAGCTGACCATTCTCATTGACGACCCCAATGATTTCAAGCGCATTATGGAAATTCATCAGACCCTTGAGCAGCACGTCACCAAGTTTGATATCCGGGTTGGCATCCCCGAGGATATCCTGCGCTACCTGGGGGAAGCAGTGTCATCAGCCCAGGACACCGCTGAAGGGAACCTGAAAGATCTGCTCGGCAGGCTTGAGGGCGAAGTGGGCCTGGAGGACGGCGAGAGCGCTATCAGCGATTCCGGAGATGTGAGCGAAAATGAGGCGACCGTTGTGCAGCTGGTGAACCGCCTGATTGTTGACGCGGCACGGTTAAAGGCATCTGACATACATGTTGAGCCGCGCAAGGGCAAAGAGGCCGCCATGGTGAGGATGCGCATTGACGGCGATTGCCGCGAGATTTTAAAGATCCCGGCAACGCACATCCGCGCGGTCATCTCCCGCATCAAGATCATGTCGCGGCTTGATATCGCGGAGCGCCGCAAGCCCCAGGACGGCAAGATCGGCGTCAAGATCCAGGGCAAGACCGTTGAGCTGCGCGTTGCCGTCATCCCCACGGTGGACGGTGAAAGCGCGGTGCTGCGCCTGCTCGCGTCCGGCGAGGCGGCGGTGCCGTTTGACAAGCTCAATTTTTCCGAGCGCAATGAGCTCGAAACAAAGCGGCTGATTGCGCACCCGCACGGGATTTTTCTTGTGGTCGGCCCCACCGGCTCCGGCAAAACAACAACACTGCACGCAGTTCTTGGCTATATCAACAAGCCGGACATTAAAATCTGGACCGCGGAAGACCCGGTCGAAATCACGCAGCCCGGCCTGCAGCAGGTTCAGGTACAGTCCTCAATCGGTTTTGACTTTGCGGCGGCAATGCGCGCATTTCTGCGTGCCGACCCGGACGTGATCCTCATCGGTGAGATGCGCGACCGGGAGACCTCGCACATCGGCGTGGAGGCGTCCCTGACCGGCCACCTGGTGTTCTCTACGCTGCACACCAACTCAGCCCCTGAGACCATCACCCGTCTGCTCGGCCTTGAGCTTGACGCCATGGATTTCGCGGACGCGCTGCTGGGAATACTTGCGCAGCGCCTGCTGCGCACCCTGTGCGAGTGCAAGCAGCGGTATAAGCCTTCTGAAGAAGAGATAGCCCAGCTGCGGCATATGTACGGGGAGCCGCAGGAGCGGTTTGAAGAGATGCTGAAAGGCCTGGGCGACATCCAGCTTGCCAGGGTGGCCGGATGTGACAAATGCGGCAATACCGGGTACCGCGGCAGAACCGGCATCCATGAACTCCTGGTGGCAACACCCGATATAAAAAAGCTGATTGTAAAAAATGCATCCGTCAGCGAAATAAGGGACCTTGCCATCAGCGAGGGAATGACAACGCTTATGCAGGACGGTATCTTTAAAGTGCTGCGCGGCCAGTCTGATATTTCCCAGTTGCGTAAAGTAGTTACCGTGTAGCTTTGGCCGGTTGCATTTCCGCAATCGTTCGGCATCAAGAACGAACAAAGCGCTGCAGAGACGAATAATGCAGCTTGAAGATCTGCAGATCAAAGGCAGACCTTTTTTAGTGTGCCCGGCATGGGCGATAACTTGGCGGTGTAAGTCCGCTATGAACTTGGCAGTAGGAATCATTAGCCAAAGGCAAGGGTGTCGTGGGTGACTGCGAATCTGAAAGAAGCCGGAGGCAAAGTCCCGGCCTG
>JAPLIX010000462.1 GCA_026388865.1 Pseudomonadota bacterium
AATGCAGATTTAAGATTTCAGAATGTGCAGCTTGCCTGCTGCATTCAGTTTTTTCTGCGCTCGGTTTTACCTTTAATCCCAGTTTTTTATGATATTGACTCACGTGCCCCGAGTCACGAACCCCGAGACCCGAATAACGGCTTTGTGCCTGTTGCCTTTGTGCCTTTTGCCTTTCTTTAACTACCAATCCTTTTCCGGCCGGTACCGCCCGGCAGCTTCTTCCTGCGCTTTCTTTTTGGCAAACTTGCCCCGGTTTTCTTCAATGCTGTTGAGCCACTGCTGTGCTTCTTCTTTGGTCATCTGCCGTGCCTGATGCGGCACTGCCTGAGCCTCGTCTTGTTTTTCGCCTTCTTTCTTATCTGCGGTGCCCAGCTGGCCCTGCGCCTGCTTTTGTTCTTCGGACTTCTGGTCGCCGGCCCGGGCTTGCTGTTCTTTCTGTTCCTGCTGCTGTTTCTGCTGAGCTGCTTTCTCTTGCTCCTTTTTTTCTCCCTGTTGCTGTTGGGCCTGTTGCTGTTCGTTATTCTGCTCCTGCTGCTGGCCCTTCTGATCGTTCTGCTGGTTTTGCTGCTGTTTATTTTCGTCCTGCTTTTGCTGTTGTTGTTCCTGCTGCTGTTTTTGCTCTGTCTTTTTAGCTTCGCTCTTGCGCTTCTTCAACTCTTCCTGCACGAACTCAAGATTGTGCTTGGCGTCCTGGTCATCATGATTAAGCCCGAGAGCTTTTTTGTAATATTCTATGGATTCCTCAAGTTTTCCCTGCTGGTACAGGGCATTGCCGCAGTTATAGAGAGACTTTTCCTGCAGCCCTGCATCTTTGGCAGATGCGGCAATATCGAGATACCCCTTCACTGCCTCGTCGTAGTTTTTTGTTTTATAGTGGGAGGCGGCTATATTATATTTTAAGGCAAGGTCATCAGCATGCTCTATCTGGCCATCGACGTAGGTCTTAAGCGCCTCATCAAATTTTCCATCCTGGTAGAGCCGGTTGCCCTTTTTCACGGTATCGTAGAGGGAAGCGGCCAGGACATCCCCGGAGAGGTTACATGAAAATAGTGCCAGGGTGATTATAATGATTTTAACCATAACAATCTTTACCAGCAGGGTTCAAGGGTTCCAGGGGCCAAGAAGTAAATGCGGAATGCTGATTGCAGAATGCGGAATATCAAAGAAGAAGTTTACTGTTCCGCAATCCGAATTCCGAAATCCGCATTATAACGACTCCTCCAATGTTATATTTTTACCAAGTTCTTGCAGATTTTCAACATAAAAAAAGGCCTGGAACCTTTGTTATTGACGTTAAACAAATGGTTCCAGGCCTTTTATTGTTTCCTGTTACCGGAATGGAAGTACTATTTTGCTAAAGAGTATACCAGCGAGGTAAACCCTTTATCCATAGCCTCCTTGGCTTCCCTGGCGCTAATCACCTTCTTTTCCTGCAGGCATTCAACCATTCGGGAAAAGCCTTTCAGCAGGATGCTGCGGTGGGTGGTAGCGTCGATGACGCTTTTGCTTTTTAAAAAGTCGCAAAGCTCGAGCATGAAGTCATCCATCTCGGCGAAATTTTTGGCCTGTGCTTTTGTCATAATAGCCATATTCTCATGACCTCCCTTCAACTCAATGCTGATTAATAGTAGTATTTTTTCTTTTTCTTCTCAGACTCAGACAGGTACTTGCTGCGCAGCGGGGCAAGATCCTTTGCCACGTAGTCAAGGCCGAGCTGTTTCAGCTTCCGCTCGCCGGGGAATCCTGTTCCGGGCTCATACTCACGGTACTTGTAGTACTTTTTCAGCATTTCGCTTAAGGGGAACACAACGCCGACATTGGTCTGGTAGTCAACGCCCTGGGGCATCGGCTCAGTGGTAAACCGCTCCGGCACAACGTCTTCCCGGGCGCCGGACATCTGGCGTGCCCAGTAGGCGCGTTCCAGGTTGTAGACGCGCTCGCCGATTTCCTGGAACTCTTCCTCGGTAAAATCAAGACCGGTTACCGCGTTTAAGTATTCCACCTGGTCAGGAGTGAGCACTGTATAGCACCAGTGGGTGGTGAAGCAGCAGACCTGCAGGCAGTCCGTGGTGGCCTTCTGGTTTTCTTCATAGTACACCATGTAGGGTTTTCCTACCGTGGTGACCGGCTTATTGGGCCGCTCATCACCGAGAATCCTGGTGTTGAGGCCCGGATAAAGGGCGCCGGAGAGCTCGAGACAGCACAGTGACCGGAGATGGTCGCAGCCGCCGCGGGTGCCCATTGCAAAAGAGAGCCCATAGCCGAAACCAAGGCCGCGCGGGTCATCGCCCGGTAGCGTCATACCGCGGGTGGTGAGGGTATAATAGTGTCCTTTATCACCGAGTCCCAGCTTGTCAGAAGCCCGGTCAGCGCCTTCGGCAAGGATTGCGCCGAAGCCCTTGCGGGTTGCAATCATGGGGATAAGCTTATCCACGACTTCCGCGTTGCCCCACTCAAGCTCAAGTCCGCCGGTCTCTTTGGTGGTGATGAGGCCCTTTTCATACCATTCCATTGCGGCAGATATTACACCGCCGGTCTCGATACCGTCCATGCCGTAGTCGTTGGTCAGCCGTGCATTGTGCCATATATCATTAGCATCCTCAAGGATACCAACACGCGGTCCGGTAGGTACTGCATGTTCATATTCCGGCCCGCCGAACTCTTCACCGGCCCATTTCCCTTCCTTAATATGGGTGAATCTGCCGCAGCAGATCGGGCAGGCAAAGCAGCCTTCACGGTGCTTGAGCACGGTCTTGGCATGGGTCTCGCCTGACATGTTGTTTGCCAGCGGGTGTGCGCCACCCTGAAAATTTCTCCAGGGGAACCAGCCGTCGCGGTTGGCAACGTTAATGAGGCACAGGCTGCCGAACTCATAGAGACCGATCTTCATGGGGTCGGGCTTAAAAGCCTGTCTCAGCCGGTTGCAGACATCCATCATGGCTTTGGGATTGGCAATTTTAACAGTGCCGGAACCACGCACGGCAATGCCCTTCAGGTTCTTGGAGCCGATGACGCCGCCGTGGCCGGTTCTTCCTGCAGCGCGCCACACATCGTTAAAGGTGCAGGCAAACCGCACCATGTTCTCTCCGGCAGGGCCAATGAGCACAATGTGAATGTCCTCATCACCCAGCTCTTCTTTAATCATCTGGTCCGCCTCGCGGGGGAATTTGCCCCACAGGTGGCGTGCATCACGGATCTCAACCTTGTCATCATCGATCCAGATATAGACCGGATGTTTTGCCCGGCCCTGAACTACAATCTGATCATAGCCGGCATATTTCAGCTCTGCGCCCCAGTGACCGCCCATGTTGGAGTCACCGAATCCGCCGGTGAGCGGGCTCTTGCAGGTAACGGTCACGCGTCCTGTTGAAGGAGCAGCCGTGCCGCTGACCGGGCCCACGCCAAAGCACACCCGCGCTTTAGGATCAAACGGATCCAGGTTCGCCGGTACTTCATTATAAATGACGTCTGAATTAAAGCCCCGTCCGCCCATCCATTTGCGGCGATACTCATAGGTGAGAGGCTCTTTGGTTATTGTTCCTGTTGAAAGGTCTACGCGTAGTCTTTGTCCAGCCCATCCATACATAGTTTTAACCCTCCTCTCCAGCTTTCGCAGCTTCTAGGCGTTCCATAAGCTTTACCCGGCGCTTGGCCTTGAACGCAATATTGGGGCTTGTATAGGTTATTGCGCCGCTCGGGCACCAGTCAGCACAAACAGGACCGGCATCCCGGCCTTCACAGAGGTCGCACTTGAAGGCCTTTCCGGTTTTATAGTGCATATTGATTACGCCGAAGGGGCAGGCCATTGCGCATTCCTTGCAGCCGATGCATTTGTTGGCATTGATTTTGGTGATGCCGGCGACCGTGTCCATGACGCATGCGCCGGTCGGGCACACTGCTGCGCAGGGTGCGTCAGTACACATGTCGCAGCCGACGACAAAGGATTCTCCGAATCTCTCATTCCTCACGACGGCAACCCGGGAAACCACTTTCCCGCACTCCCCATCATGATAGAGAGAACAGCCGACGACGCAGCTTCTGCATCCCGTACATTTTTCCTGATTGTATACCAGGGCTTTTCCGTTACTCATAATTATTCTCCCCTTTCAAAAACTGTAACAGATGTTGGTTAACTACTGCAGCCCGCTCCCCGCGGGCCAACCACAGAAACGATGAAACTGCACCTCCTTTCACATTTAACTTTTTAAATATCCCCCAAGTACCAAAAGAAAAAGCCTGAAAAGCAGGCTGCACAGTGCAGCTGTACCTTTCAGGCTTCCTTTGCAAACACGGCGGGCTGAAGTTTTTGTCCTCAGCCTTTTCGGCCGCTGACTTATGTGCGAGCGGCTCGGAAGTCCAAATTTATAATATAATATTAATACTATATAAACACAGGCTTCACAACTAACACAACTGAAAATACGTGTCAATAATTTGTTTTGTTATGTTCTGCTGCGTTTTCCGCATCTGTGTCAATGGCCGGCAGAGATGCTCCCGTAACCGCTCATCCTGCTTACATGCCAGGACTTTCCCCAAAATTTATATAGCTGTCATTACTATAGCGCAGGGGGTAAGAACTTGGGATTAGTTTAGTGGCTCGTGGTTCGTGACCCGTGGCCAGCGACTCGGGGTTAGTGCCCAGTAAAGGCCAAAAGGCTAAGAGGTTAAAAGGTAAAACCTCTCTGCCTCTTTGCCCCTTCACCTTTTCACTTTTTCACTGCGGTCATGCCGTTTGTTGGTTTTCTATGCCTTAATTTTGGGGAAAGTCCTGTTACATGCCAATTGACATGCAGAGAAAATATGTATATGAATAATAAGTATGCGCTCTTGCATTTTATATCATATTCTGGGAGGTAGCAACAATGCCCGCCGTAACCTGTAAATATTTTACCACTGTGCTGAGCATTACCAATAAGGAACAGGAGACCTTTACCATCACGGCAGGAACAACGGTAGAGGACTTTATTGAAGAGGTCATAAAAAAATATGGCGCTAAATTTGGCCAGCATGTTTACGCAGAGGGCATCCTTGATGGCAAGCCCTACAAGACCCCCAACCTCTATCTGAATAAAAGCCGTATTCAGTGGGTGCTGGATTATCCCGACGGGCTAAAGACAAAGCTGAAAGATGGTGACCTGTTGTGGTTCGGCCTGATTATTGGAGGGGGAACATCTAACGTTTCGGGTTTCATGTTTCAGGTTCAAAGATACAATTAATTAAACCTTAAACCTTGAACTGCAAACTTTAAACTTCAAGCTGTAAACCTTAAACTTGAAACGTATCGTATGGCCTTATCAGAGAGCGAACGCAACCGCTATCAGCGGCAGATGATATTCCCCGGATGGGGGGAGGAAGCGCAGCAGCGCGTAAAAAACGCAAAAGTTTTTGTCGCCGGTGCGGGCGGCTTGGGGAGCCCGCTCTCCATGTAGGAAGCCCGCTCTCCATGTATCTTGCTGTTGCCGGTGTGGGCACCATCCGCATCGCGGACTGCGGCACCCTGGAACTTTCCAACCTCAACCGCCAGATACTCCACGACGATTCCCGCATTAACAAAAACAAGGCACTCTCTGCCCAGGAAACACTCACCCGGCTCAATCCCGAAATAAAAGTTGAGCCGGTCGCTGAGGAAATAACTGATGCGAATACTGAGGCAGTCATCGGCACGGTTGATCTCATCGTTGACTGCCTTGATAACTTTGAAACCCGCCAGATACTCAACAAATATGCGGTCAAAACCCGCACGCCCCTGATACACGCCGGCGTGTACGGCATGCGGGGACAGATCACCTTCATCAAACCTCCGGAAACACCCTGCCTCTGGTGCATGCACACCGGCACCCTGCCCAAAACACTGTTCCCCATTGTCGGGGCAACAGCCGGTGTCATCGGCTGCCTCGAAGCACTTGAAGCGCTTAAATACCTGAGCGGCGTGGGGACGAATCTTATGGGACGGATGCTCATCTGGGACGGCTCAACCATGGAGTTCATGGAGCTGCCGCAGAAAAAGATCCCCGACTGCCCGGTGTGCGGAGAAATGAAATAAAATATGAACCCGGAACAAATAAAAGCATTTAAATCCATGACCTCGGCCATGAAACTGCGGCTTGCCGAGAGCCTTTATTATTCAGCCCGCACGCTCAAAGAGGCTGGCCTGCGCGCCCAGCACCCGGATTGGAGCGAAGCGCAAATTAAACAAAAAGTGCGCGAGATATTTCTGTATGCCCGAACCTGATCTTTTCAGGATTTTTGTGAGCCGCCTGAATCGCCTGAATGTACGCTATATGATAACCGGCGCTGTAGCAGGCATTATGTATGGTGAACCGCGGCTGACCCATGACGTCGACCTGGTCATTGAACTTCATCCGGATGATGCAGAGAGATTTTGCGAGATGTTTTCTCTTGAAGAGTTTTACTGCCCCCCTCCGGAAATAATCAGAATAGAGGTTTCCCGCCGTCACAGAGGCCATTTTAATCTGATTCATCATGAAACGGGTTTTAAGGCAGACGTATATACGGCGGGAGCGGATGAACTGCATGCCTGGGCATTTCAAAACAGGCAGTTAATTGATCTGTCGGGAGAGGAGTTCTGGTTTGCGCCGGTTGAATACGTTATTATTCGCAAGCTTGAGTATTACCGTGAGGCTGGCTCGGAAAAACATCTGCGCGATATTGCCGGCATCCTGACCGTTTCTTCAGAGCAAATCAAATTTGATACATTGCAGATGCTGATCAAGAAGCGATTGCTGGGCAGCGAATGGGAAAAGGTTAAGGATTATAATCTGTAAGGCTATCCCTTGGGACGACGCAGCCATGGAGTTCACCGAGCTTGCGCAGAAGAAGATGCCCGACTGCCCGGTGTGCGGCAAGGGGTAACCTGCCTTTAATATTGCATAAATTTTAGTTGGTGACTCTTCCTGCTGCAAGGCGGGGCTTGCGAGGCATGAGACCGGT
>JAPLIX010000183.1 GCA_026388865.1 Pseudomonadota bacterium
CCGGAGAAAAAACTCCGGCTGACAGCGCACCAGCAAAACTCAAGTCCGCTGCTTCAGACAAGCCCGCCATGTCCACGGCGCCGGTGAAGGCCGCTGTTACTGCCAGCTTTAATATCAGCCCGCTCAAGACGCTAACCATCACCGCAGTTGAGACCAGGCCTGCGCAATATCCCTATGCGCTTCAATTGGCATGCTACAGCTCTGAAGCAGGGGCACGGGAAAAGTACCGGGCGTTTAAGAACGCCGGCCTGGCGCCTTACATAGTGAAGAATGTTTCGCGGGGAAAGGGCGAGACGCTGTGGGTCATATACACCGGTTACTATGAGACCGCAGAAAAAGCTGATCGCGATAAACAAAGATACCAGCTGCCTGATGCAATTGCGGCACGGACGCCCTACGCGGTTTTGATTGGCACTTTCGCAGCAGCAGAAGAAATGTCAGTGACGGTGAGGCATCTTGAACAGCTTGGATATTCTCCGTACGCAATACCTGACGGACCCGGCACTCTGAGCCTTCTTACCGGCGCGTTCGCTACCAGGCCGGATGCTGAACAATTGCGCCTTCAGCTGCAGGATGACGGTATCAGAAGCCGGTTGCTGCTGCGGTAACTAACGAAACCATCATTACCCTAACGAGGCATGTGAGACGATACCGCTTCATCTCTCATGCCTTTCTTGTTTATAATATTATCATTTATTTTCCAACCGCTATCCTGCTGATTCAGAAATATTCCCTTGGTTATTCCCGTATCAATCAACGGGTCAATTTAAAGCTGTATGAAATGGCTTCCACCGGGCAATCAGTGCAGCGCAGGCAGCGTATGCACTGCGAAGTGGCGCCGCCGTTTTCGTAAACCGTAATTGAAACCGGGCAATTATTATGACACTTGCCGCATTTTATGCAGCGATTTTTATCTACGGTAATACGAAGAAAGCTGATCCTGTTAAATAACGAATAGATTGCGCCCAGCGGGCAGGTGGTGCGGCAGAAAGGCCTTTTGCTGACTATCATCCAGGCAAGAAAACCGGCAAGAATGATAATCTTGATGGCAAATATAGTTCCGATAAACTGCCGGAGGTCCGCATTATATAGTATGTGCGCTATGCCTGCTTCCAGCGTCCCTATCGGGCAGAGCTTGGAAAACCACGGTTCTTTTGTAACGTACGGGATGATGAACACAAAGAGAATAAGGGTTACATACCGTCCGGGATATAAAAATGAGGGTATCTTCAGCTTTGGTGCCTTTATTTTAAAAAGCAGATCCTGCAGCAGTCCAAAGGGGCATCCCCAGCCGCAGATGATTCTGCCGCCGACAGTTCCAATGGCACCGAGGAAGCCCAACGTGTACAGCGTGAGATGATACGCACCATAGGCGGTGAAGAATTGCAGTATGCCGATGGGGCAGGCAAAGATTGCTGAGGGGCACGAATAGCAGTTAAATCCGGGACAGTTTAAAAACTTGAGATTACCCTGGTAGATGGTGCCGACAATAAAGCCATAGATATAAGAATTATAGAGAAGCGCGGACAGTATTTGAGAAATTCTCTGTTTCATGAGAGCTGCGTCGTGTTTTCAGCCGATGCCGATGCATGACAGGCATATGCGAATTGCCTGATCAAAAACTTGTGACGGCTCCCGCAGGAGCACACCGGCAATGATGGATACGACAGCGAGGAGAAATATTATTTTGGGACTGTGTCTAACTATAAACCTAATCACCGGGCAGTCCTTTCAAAATTCATATGCTATAATAGTTTTTTTATTGTATAAAGTATTACTGCGTAAAAGTCAAACGACACTCTGGCCGTTCATCTATTAAATATTTTTTCTGCCTTTGCTCTTTAAAAGGGTGGAACTATCTTTTTCCTTTAATAGAGGTAATTGAGGAAACGTTAATTTGCAGGAGCGCTCATGATAAGAAAATATTTTACAGCAACCACCATTGTGGTTACCTTATTATTGTTGGTATTTCCCAAAGCCCATTCTTTCACTCTTGGCTCCCGGGTGCACGAATACACCCTGCATAACGGCTTAAAGTTACTCCTGCTGGAGCGGCATCAATCCCCCACTATATCTTTCTATCTTCGTTTTAAGGCCGGCTCCGTAGATGAGGTGAGCGGTAAAACCGGGACTGCCCACCTCCTTGAGCACATGCTCTTCAAGGGAACCAGGACTCTCGGAACAAATGATTATCGCGCAGAGCGTAAACTCCTTGAGCAGATTGACCGAGTCGGTGAGCGGCTTGATGCTGAGCTGCGACGCACCAATGCCCGGCCGGAACAGACTGCCGCCCTGAAAAAAGAGCTTGCACAGCTCCAGCAGGAGCACCGGAAACTTGTGGTCAAGGATGAAATCGACAGTATCTATTCCCGTAATGGAGCTGTCGGGCTGAATGCGTCAACCGGAAACGATATCACGACCTATGAAGTGAGCCTCCCGGCGAATAAAATCGAGCTGTGGGCACGCATTGATTCAGACCGTCTGGCAAACCCGGTGTTCCGTGAATTTTATTCAGAGCGCGATGTCGTTCTGGAAGAGCTCCGGCAGAGCTACGAATCAAACCCTGCGCGCATCCTGATGGCACAATTTTTAGCTGCAGCTTTTATGGCCCATCCCTACCGAGTTCCCATTATCGGGTGGAAATCTGACGTCCAGTTTCTCAGCAAACAGGACCTCGAGTCTTTTTTCACCACCCACTATGCTCCCAACAATGCAGTGCTTGCGGTGGTGGGCGATATGCGGACAGAGGATACCTTGAAGATTATAGACCGCTATTTTGGCAGCATTCCATCACGGGAGATTCCAGCTCAGGTTATAAGCACCGAGCCCGGGCAGATCGGCGAGCGTCGCATCGAAGTGCTGCTTAATGCTGAGCCGCAGGTGCTCATTGGCTATCATAAGCCGACCATACCGTCTTTTGAAGATTATGTTTTTGATGTTATAGACGCACTGCTTTCCAGCGGCAGGACCTCACGGTTATACCAGTCGCTTATTTTAAAAAACAAAATTGCAACCAGCGTCGCCGCTGTAAACGGATTGCCGGGAGCGCGGTATCCAAACCTTTTTTTCATCCAGGCGGTGCCCCGGCCGCCGCATACCTGCAAAGAAGTAGCTGCCGCCATCTCCGAGGAGATAGAGCGTCTCAAGCGTGAGCCGGTATCACAGCATGAACTCCAAAAAATAAAAAACCAGCTCCAGGCCGACTTTATCAGGGGGCTGAAATCAAATGAGGGCCTTGCCAGCCAGCTTTCTTACTTTCAAAGTATCTGCAATAACTGGAGATATATTGAACAGCAGGCTGACGTGATTAATAAAATAACGCCGCAGGATATACAACGCTCAGCGCAGCAGTACCTTGATGAACGCAACAGAACCGTTGCCGAGCTGGTGAAAAAGACCAGCGATAAATAATGCACTTCGGAGAATTATATGGTTTATAAAAATGCCTGTATCTATTGCGCAATCATAATATCTTTCATGTTCTGCTCCTGTTCCCGGTTAACGGAACAGCGCCTGCTGCGCCCTGAAGCGATTCCCGGCAGACCCCTGCACTACCAAATTCCACAGCCTGAGCGCGTGGTATTAGACAATGGCATGGTGCTGTACCTCCTTGAAGATCATGAAATCCCCCTTATCGAAATGACAGCACTTATACGCACCGGTGCAGTCTATGACCCTCCTGACCGGGCAGGTCTGGCAGCGATAACCGGGGAGGTTATGAGAACCGGCGGCACCAGCGCCATGACCCCACAGGCACTGGATGAAAGGCTTGAGTTTATGGATGCGGTCATTACGGTTTCCATGGAATCAGAATCAGGCAGCGCATCACTTTCAGTTCTTAAAAAGGAGTTTGATCCGGCACTTGATATTTTCTCGCAGATTCTTTTAAAGCCGGTATTTGCTCCTGACCGCATAACGATTGCCACAGAGCAGAAAATATCAGCGCTGCGCCAGACTGATGATAACCCGCAGAGCCTTGCTTTCCGGAAGTTTAAAAAGCTTCTGTATAAAAATAATCCGCTGGGTAATCTGCCAACCATTGGCTCAATTAAGGCCATCAGGCGCGAAGACCTCATAACCTTTCATAAAACCTTTTTTAGCCCGGACCGCATTATCCTGGGAGTCTCCGGTGATTTTTCATCCCCAGAGATGATTGATAAAATAAAACTGAAGTTTGCCGGCTGGAAACCATCTTCACATGCCCTTCCCGGTATTCCAAAGCCGCAGGATAGTGCTGCTCAGACAACGTTTTACCTGCAGAAAAATGTCCCCCAGGCTACCATTATCCTTGGGCACCTGGCCCCGGCGAAGGCCAGCCCTGATTATTATGCGTTTGAAGTGCTGAACTATATGCTGGGAGGAGGCGGCTTTTCCTCACGCCTCACATCGGAAATTCGCTCAAGCCGCGGTCTCGCTTACAGCGTTGGCAGCTTTTATCGGGCCGCTGTTGATTATGGGGTGTTTGGTGCCTACTGCATAACCAAATCTTCATCAACCCGCAAGGCACTTTCGCTCATGATTGATATTATAAACAGGATGAAAGACACCACGCTCAATGGTGAGCTTGAACAGGCCAGGGAATCACTGATAAACAGTTTTGTCTTTTCCTACAGCTCAAGCGCACAGATTATAAGCCAGCAGATGCTCTGCGAATACGAGCATCTGCCGCCTGACTTCATTGAACAGTTCCCGGTCAGAATAAAGGCTGTAAGCCTGAGGGATTTGCAGCGGGTTGCCGGAATCTATCTTCATCCTTCATCATCAGTTGTTCTGGTTGTTGGCGATGCAAAAACATTTGATGTGCCTTTGAACAAATGGGGCCCAATGCAGCAAGTTTTTTCGGATCTACAAAATTAAGCGTTGCATGGAATAAGCCATTATGCCATTATTGTAAAATTAATTTAAACTCCATCAGATTATCCTATGCATGTACGTAAACGAGTATTTGCCATACTGATTCTTTTTATAATTTCAGCGGGCGCCTGTACCCTGCCGGCAAAAAAGACACTGCCGGGTCCCGGAATAAAACCGCCGGAGAAGCTTATGAAGCTGCAGAAGGTTCCTCCGTCTGATCTTTATTATCACATCATTCTTGGTGAACTGTACCAGGCGGAACGCGACTGGACCCAGGCTATTGAGGAATTTAAATCTGCCCTCCTGTACGATGTTGAATCTCCCTATCTTCTGGTTCAGATAGGGAGCCTGTACCTGATACAGAACAATGTGGACGAGTCAATCAAATGGTGCGAAAAAGCCATTGCCCGAGATCCCCAGTATCTGGAAGCTCACCTGCTGCTGGCTAATATCTACTCCAGCAAAAACAAGACTGCCCAGGCGATAAGGGAATATGAGACAATTATCTCTATCGATCCCGACCAGCAGGAAGCCTATCTGTATCTGGGTTCACTCTATGCAGGGGCCAATGAACACGACAAGGCGATAGCCACACTGCAAAAGCTGCTGGCAGTCAATTCCGATTCGGTTATGGGCTATTTCTATCTGGGTAATATTTACCTGGACGTGAAGCGCTTCAGGGATGCTGAGCAAAGCTATGCGAAGGCACTCCTCCTGCAACCCAATTTTGAATCAGCACTGGTTAATCTGGGCGTTGTGTATGAGGCAGAAAATAATTTTACCCGGGCCATCGAGAGCTACCGGAGGATTCTTGAGATGCATCCGCAGAATCATCAGGTACGCGTCCGCCTTGCTTATCTGCTCGTCATGGTAAAAGACCTGCAGGGTGCTTTGCAGCAGTATGAATATTTAAAAAGAGAACTCGGCGACGATCACGGAGATATTGCAATCAAAATCGGACTCATCTGCGTTGAACAAAAAAAATGGCAAAAAGCAGAAAATGTATTTTTAGAAGTGCTTAAAAAAAACCCTGAGAACTATAGTGCACAGTATTATCTGGGCAGTGTTTACGAGGAGCTGGATAGACGTGCCGATGCCCAGGCACTGTTTCGCAAAATTCCAGCCGATTCAGAGCTGTTCCCGCAGGCACAGATTCACCTCGGGTATCTCTATGAGAAGGCCGGAGATAAAGACGCTTCCAAAAAAATAATCCGGGATGCTTTAAAAATAAAAACAACTGAGCTGAGTTTGTACCGGTTCCTTGCTTCTCTTTATGAAAAGGAAAAAAATTATCAGGAGGCAATTGCGGTACTCAAACAGGCACTGACCATAAATACCGATGATGAAGAGATACTGTTTTATCTTGGCGTCCTGTATGACAAGGCAGCTTTTTTTGAAGAAAGTATTAAAACCATGAAACGCGTTCTTGCGGTAAACCCGCAGAACGCTGATGCACTTAATTATATCGGATATACTTACGCGGATAAGGGCATGGATCTTGATGAGGCGGAAAACCTTATAAAGAAGGCGCTGGAGCTGAAACCGAATGACGGGTACATAACAGACAGCCTGGGATGGGTTTATTTCAAAAAGGGAAAATATGAAAAAGCCCTGAAAGAGTTGGAAAAGGCTTTCGCGTTGTCACCACAGGATCCGGTAATATGCGAACATTTGGGGGATGTCTATCTGAAAAATAACCAGCCGGGGAAAGCCATGGAACTGTATGAGAAGTCCCTGAAACTGGACCCATCAAAAGAAGATGTAAAGAAAAAGCTTGAAGAAATAAAGAGGAATGCAAAAAAGTAGCAATGATAAAAATATGTTCACTACTGCCGTTCACCGGCGCGTTCTCATCGCCCTGACGTTTCTTATGTGGGTCTTGAGCGGTTGCACTGCTCTGCGTACTCCACCATCCCGCGAAATCCCTCCTTTACAAGAACCCCGGGTGTTCCTGCAGAACATACTTAAAGAGTATGATGCACTAAAATTTTTCTCGGCACTGTCACGAATGAAGATAGCCTCTCCCCGTGGTGCCTTGAGCTTGAAAGGTGCAGTGGTTGTCCGTATCCCCTCCTGCCTCAGAGTTGAGATGTTTGCCTTTCTAAACCAGCTTGCTTTCCTTTTTGCAACTGATAGCGCAACCATGAGCGTTTACCTTCCTGCACATAATGTAATCTATACCGGGAAAGCCGCACATGAACATCTGTCATTCCTGTACGGCAGTAACATACCTCTGCAGGATGCAATAACGCTGTTCCTGGGATATCCCCATCTGTCACCCTATGATGCCTCGCGGGTTACCTGGCAGTATGATAATGGCTGTTATCTGTTGGTGCTGCGGTCTGACGGTGGATACCGTCAGCAGGTCTGGGTTGACCCGGTGCTCAATAAAATTATAAAATATATGCTCTATGATGCTGCGGGCAGAGCTCAGTATGAATTCTTGTTCAAAGATTTCAGACCAGCGGGCACCCACACGGTCCCTTTTACCATTGACCTCATGTTTCATCAGTCACAAACCCATATTATAATCGCCTATGCAGACATAGACAGTGCTCTTCCTCCGGAGGCCGGGCTCTTCACGCTAATTCCACCGGTTCAGACCAGGAGGCTTCCGCTTGAGGAATTATCGCGGTCCTTCATCATCAAGGCTGATTAAAGTGAAAACAACCTTTTCCCTTGATAATTTTAAATGAACATTGTATGTAACAATCAAACTAGTAACTCATTTCACTCGTACCCGTACCGGCTATGGCGAACGAAAAAATCCTTTTGGTGGATGATGAAGAAAACCTCCTCATGCTCTACAAACAGGAGCTGCTTGACGAGGGCTATCAGGTCGTTACTGCCGGCGATGCACGGGAGGGAATTGAGAAAATAAAGAGCGAAGAGCTTGATGTAGTAATTATGGATATCAGGATGCCGGCCATGGACGGCCTCGAAGCTATCGGAAAAATCCTTGGCCTGAAAAAAGATATTCCTATTATTTTAAACACTGCCTATTCTACCTATAAAGAGGACTTTATGAGCTGGGCTGCTGATGCCTACGTGGTGAAGTCCTCTGATCTTACCCAGCTTAAAATAACCATACGCAACGTACTCGATAAGAAAAAATCTCCTTCATGAAAAAAGTCTTAGCCATGGTGCTGGCCGGTGGCAGGGGCGAGCGCCTTTACCCGCTGACGCGCGACCGGGCAAAACCTGCAGTGCCGTTTGCCGCGCTATACCGGATCATTGATTTCACGCTCAGCAACTGCGTAAACTCCGGGATACGCAGGATACGCATGAATGAATTTATTAACGTCATACCGGCCCAGCAGCGCATCAACGAAAGCTGGTATCAGGGCACTGCCGATGCCATTTTCCAGAACATATATACCCTGCAGCAGGAGCGTCCGGACCTGGTGCTGGTGCTGTCAGGCGACCATGTGTATAAAATGGATTACCGGGCTTTGATTGAGCAGCACCTTAAAAAGAAGGCTGACCTTACCTTTGCGACGATTGCAATGGATAAAAAATACTGCAGGGAATTCGGCGTGGTGCAGATTGATAAAGATTTCCGGGTGATTGGCTTCCAGGAAAAGCCGGAAGTGCCCAAAACCATGCCGGATAACCCTGATGCGATCCTCATCAACCTGGGGGTCTATGTTTTTAATACCGAGATCCTGGTCAAGCGGCTTATAGATAATGCTAAGGATAAAGATACCGAACATGATTTCGGCAAAAACATTATCCCCCAGATGATAGCAAAAGACCGGGTGTTTACCTTTCCCTTGATAGATAACAAGACCGGGCAACCCGGCTACTGGAGAGACGTGGGCACCCTGGATGCCTATTGGGAGGCAAGCATGGACATGCTTAATTCCCGTCCTCGATTTAATATTTATGATGCTGACTGGCCGATACTTACGGATGAAGAAATAAGCGCGCCGGCCAAAATCGAGGGGTTCAGAGAAAAGGGCGGCATCATGTACGGAAGCGTATTCAATTCAATAATTTCGCAGGGATGTATCGTACGCTCCGGACATGTGTCAGAGTCCATTCTCTCACCCAATGTGACGGTTGATGAATATGCCACGGTTATAAATGCCATACTGATGAATGATGTGCAGGTGGGAAAGAACTGTCGTATTAAGAGGACTATTGTTGATAAAGGCGTCCGCATTCCGCATGGAACAGAAGTCGGTTACCATCCTGAAAATGATAAAAAGAGGTTTACCGTAACCGATTCCGGTATTGTCGTCATTGGCAAGGGGGCTGCATTTTAGTACAGCCCCGGCCCTGCCTTTAAACTCCTGCCAATTTCTTTTCTGCCATCTCAGCAAGCTTTATAAAAGGTTTAAACAGGTCAATAGGTATCGGGAAGATGGTGGTTGAATTCTTTTCCGCTGCCACCTCGGTCAGGGTCTGCAGATACCGGAGCTGGAGCGCTATGGGCTTATCAGCAATTATATCAGCAGCCTGTCCCAGCTTTACCGCAGCCTGGAATTCACCTTCTGCATGAATGACCTTGGCGCGCCGATCCCTCTCAGCTTCAGCCTGCTTTGCCATGGCCCGCTTCATTTCATCCGGGAGGTCAATGTGCTTTACTTCCACATTGGTGACCTTTATGCCCCAGGGGTCGGTCTGCTTATCAAGAATTTCCTGGAGGCGGATATTAATCTGCTCCCGATCTGCCAGGAGCTCATCCAGCTCTGCCTGGCCGCATACACTGCGCAGCGTTGTCTGTGCAAGCTGTGATGTGGCATAGAGGAAGTTTTCCACCTCCACCACTGCCTTGTTGGGATCCATAACACGGAAGTACAGAACCGCGTTCACCTTGACTGAGACATTATCCCGGGTAATGACATCCTGCGACGGCACGTCAAGCGTTACCAGCCTGAGGCTTATCTTCTGCAATTTATCAATAATAGGGATGAGGATAATCAGGCCAGGCCCTTTGCTGCCGATGAGGCGCCCAAGTCTGAAGATAACCCCGCGCTCGTATTCATTCAGTATCCTGATGGCGCTGGCAAGAAACATTATCCCGAACAGAATAAGTGCTGGTACAAATAGGCTCATAGTATTTCCTCCTTTTCTTGAGATTATTTTTTGCTGACCTTTTCAACGTCGACCATCATATTTTTAACTTTGACAACCCGCACCGCGGTGCCCTTTTCAATCAAGGCAGTGCTGCGCGCGTTCC
>JAPLIX010000209.1 GCA_026388865.1 Pseudomonadota bacterium
AAACTGTTGAAAGATATAAAATTAATAAAAATACCCTGTGTTGCGCCAGATGTAAAATTGAGCTGGTTTGTCTATGTGGTGGAACTTAATGATAAATATACTATTAAAGATCGGGACATTTTAATCAATAAAATGGCACAGAAGGGTGTCTCATGCAGCAACTATTTCCCACCGATCCATCTCCAGCCGTTTTACCGAAAAATGTTTGGCTTTAAACCGGGGGATTTTCCGGTTACTGAAAAAGTTTCAGAACGAACGATAGCACTCCCTTTCTACAATAATTTGTCATTGGATAATATAGCGAAAACGGTGAGTTCGTTAAAAACCATTCTTAATCAATAATCTTATAATAAAAATACCTTAAAAAAAATGGACAGAGTAAGCAAATCGAGAATTGTTTATAGCCTAATAGTACTATTACTGTGCCTGATAGTAGCTAACTGCAGCCGGATTATTGAGCAGAGAAAACACTATTATTACGACAGAGGAATGAAGCTGTTTAATAATAGCGACTATATTAACGCTGCAAAAGAATTTGGCAAAGCTCTTCAGTTTGACGAGCGATATTTTGATGCACTCTATATGCAAGGTATGAGCAATTACTCCATTGGGGATTATGCTGCTGCACGAAATTCTTTTCAAAAAGCGTTAGCAGAACGGCAAGAAGATATACCGTTAAAATTGAAAATTGCAGAATGCTTTATAAATAATATAGATACCAGGGGAAAAGGTCGGCGTGCTGATTTACAAATCTATTTTAAATCTTTTATATATCCTCTTGCAGACAAAAACAGCGAAGCACGAATCTTGTTGTTGAGATATCACCTGGCGGAAAATAAATTAATTGAAGCTGAAAAAATTATAGAGGGATTCTTGCGTGACGGAGAGAAATCTTCAGATTTCCATGTAGTTCTTGTGCAGTTCAATATTAAAAAAAATAAATTTTCTGAAGCCGAGGCTATTGCTTTAAAGCACTTCTCCCATACCCCTGCCTGGGTGAAGACCATGCAGCTCATTATCGACCAATTTAAAAGCACAGGAAATTCCGAAGCTCTGGAAAAAATCTATATTAAGATGATTGAGCAGGCACCAAACAAACTCCCGTATCAGCAAAATCTTGCAAACATATACCGCAGCCAAGGCAAGGCAGAGATGGAGGACATGCTATTTAAAAAAATGCTGCAAGACTATCCAGATATTCTTCAGGTGAAGTCAGATTAGATGAATTTTCTCATTCGCTATAATCGAAAGGGCGAGGCTGAGTCATTTCTCAATGAAGAGATCAATAAGAAGCCAGAAAATGTTGAGCTGAAGAAGATGCGCATTGATTTGTTTGTACAGTCGGGACAGATGAAGAGGGCTTATCAGCAGACTGAGGAGATGTTGCGTAATATACCAAAAGATACACCGAATTATATTGAATTCCAAAATATACTTGCAGATCTCTACTTCAGAAGCGGTGAGTATGAGAAGGCTAAAATAAATGCAGAAGAAATATTAAGTAAATACCGGCGGGACCGTGATGCCCGGTTTCTTCTTTGCAAAATATATATACAGGAACGAAAAGCGATTTCAGCCATTGGAGAACTGCGTCTGCTCCTCAGTGAAAATCCAAAGGTTGCTGAATACAGTTATTATCTGGGGCTTGCTCATGAGATGCGAGGAGAAACCGATCAGGCGAAAAAGGCATTTGGAACTGCTCTTGATAACTCTCCCGGTTACAGGGATGCGTTAAAAAAGTGGATAGCACTCTCTCCCAAAGGGGACTCGCTCGGCGAGGCGAAGAAAAAAATTAAAAACTATCTCGACCTCCACCCCGACGATAAAGAAATAAAAATTATCCAGCAGTCCAACCAGGAGCAAACAAGCGGCGTACTTACCTCACCAAATATGCCTGAAAAACAAAACCCTCTCTGACGTTGCGTGCTGCACTTACCCCCCCCTGCAGATTTAAATCTGACTTCTAATCTTTCCACTCCCGTATTTTAAATTGACATTCCTGCTTGCCATCCCCCATGCGGGAAATGATCTCCCATCTGCCCCGCTTATCCCGGGTTGCAACTTCCACGTCATAATTGCAGATAAAATCGCAGGGCAGCTCAGCTATGCCCATCTTCTTTGCCATGTTGAGGAACGGGCACTTCACCAGATGCTCGTAGTATACTTCTTCACCGTTTTCCACTTCCTGATCAATGTGGAGCTCAAAGCCAAGTACCGGAAAGCTTACCAGTTCGCGCTTCATGAGCTCGCCGACAGGCAGCTTGCCGCCGGGGAAATTTTTCCTGATGCGCTTCATGCCCTCATCATAGAGCTTTTTAAAAATAGCTGTTCCCTTCTCATCACCCAGAATTTTTTTCAGGTCAAGATACAGATTAATCCTTTCACTTACCATCTGATCCCGCAGTTTTTCTAATTGTACCTCGATGGGTATCGGTTTCTCTGGTTTTGGTAAACGCATGGCAGCCTCCTTAGAAAAAGAAATAAATATAATAGTTACAATTTAAAATATTGTTATGCTAAATAGTTGCGGGTGTCAATAAAAATATCTTTATCAGCCGTGAGGGATGGAGAGCAATACAATGGATGCAGGTATTTTAAAACAGGTGGCCATCTTTTCATCAAGCCGGGGCCCGGTTTTTAAGCTTCGCCGGCCGCGCTGTAACGTCGAAGGGCTTCACATGGCAGCCTGCGGTGTTTTTGTTCAACCGCTCAGGATGGAGAAGACCCAAAAGTAATGTTAATTTAAAATCGCCTATGGTATAGTAGCAGCACTGTCCGAGCTATGAAACATTAAACGCCATGTGGTAGATACTTAAAAATAACAACCGTATGTCACCCTGCTATTCCTGTATCCCTGCGTTAACCGTCACAACCTCCGCTGCCGTGGTGGAGGTTTTTTATTTTATTGCGTGAGCCACAGCGAGCACCGGATACATTTTCTGCATCATCAGGGAGCATACTATGATCTTTTGAACCTGTATAAAGGGTTTAGTCTCTTAGTTGTTATTTTCGTGTTTTTTTGGCAAGAAAAATTCGAAATACGAAAATCGAAGCACTAAACAAATTAAAAATAAAAATGTTCCAAACTTCAAAACAGCAATTATCATCAGAGTCGTTTTAATTTTCCACTTTGGTCATTTGAATTTGTTTCTAATTTCTAATTTCGCTATTCTGATTTGGTTCCGGCTTGTCCGGGTTAAGTATGGGTATTGAGATTTTAGAGAAAAAATTTCAAAGCTATTCGCTACAGCATCCACTGCATCTTCTGCAGCTGAGGGAGTTTGCACAGCAGATAGCAGAACTGCAGCAAAAGATGAGGAGGCTTTTTGCGCCGGTTGCTCCGGAACTCTGTGCAGCGTGTACGACAAAATGCTGCTCAGGAATGCCGATCGAAGGGTGGTTTACTGCCGAGGATTACTTTGCCTACCGGATGCTCTATGATATGCCGGCAGCATTGAAGGCAGAAGCGCCGATCTGGGGCAGCTGCTCGTTTCTTCATCCAGATGGATGCTCTCTGCCCGAGGATATGCGGCCGCTTGCATGCGTGAAAGTAAATTGTCCGGCACTCAACAGGGAGCTTGAAGAGCGGGGGGGAATTGAAGAGTTCAAACGGCTGTGTGCCGCACTTGACGATATTCAAACAAAGCTCTGGGAACTGGTAACCGCGCATGAGGAGCAATAGGATACCATGCAGCTTTTGCACCCGCACCTGCTCAATCAGCCCTTCGGCGACCCCGCGCTCTATGTGGAGCTGAAGGGAGAGCGCAGTGCGCTTCTTTTTGACCTGGGCGATATAGCAACACTTCGTGCCGGAAAGATTTTGAAAATATCCCGGGTGTTTGTTTCCCACATGCACATGGATCATTTCATCGGCTTTGACCATCTCCTGAGGCTATTTCTTGCACGGGATGCAACGCTGCGCGTGTACGGGCCACAGGGTATTATCAATACCATCAAGGGGAAACTGAAGGGCTACACCTGGAATCTTGTGAGTGGCTACCCGTTCATCCTGGAGGTCGCGGAAATACTCAAGCATTCCATGCGCAGGGTTTCTTTTGTCTGCCGGGACGGTTTTAAACCAACGCCTGTCGAGACCGTCCCCTTCAATGGTATGGTAGCAGATAAGAATCTCCACTATACCGTCAACGCGTTGCACCTTGACCACAAGATTACTTCTCTGGCATTTGCAATAGAAGAGCGCTTTCATATCAATATAAACAAAGATCGTCTGAACAAGCTGGGTTTACCCGTTGGCCCGTGGCTGCGGGAGCTTAAAGATTGCCTGTGGGAGGGAAAACCGGACACGTTCAAGGTAAAAATATCCGCACATGATAAGCCCGGGCAGGAAGTGTCACGGCTGCCGCTCGGCAAGCTGAAGCGGGAGATTGTTTCAATAACGCAAGGTCAGAAAATCGTCTATGTTTCAGACTGCAGAGGAACAGAAGATAATCTCCGGAAGATTATCCGGTTTGCCATGAATGCTGATATACTGTTCTGTGAAGGGTCCTTCCTTTCGCAGGACCGCGCCAAAGCAGAGGAGCGCGGACACCTCACCGCGGAACAGGCAGGTTTTATAGCGCGGCAGGCCCGGGTGAAGGTGCTGCAGATTTATCATTTTTCCCCCCGCTATGAAAACTGCCCTGAAGCACTGTATCAAGAGGCGGAACGGGCGTTTAAGGGTAAATCGGTAACGAGGTAAAAAGGTGAGTCGTCCACCCTCCGTAGCAGCTACTGCCTGTCCTCCGCACAAAGCTTGCTTTGGAAGGCGGGCGGAGGACGGGTGAACCCTCGAACCCTATTTCCCCCTATCCAGCACCTCTCGAACTTTCTGCAGCAGCGAAGTCATTGAAACCGGCTTCAGTATTAACTCAAACCCTTC
>JAPLIX010000071.1 GCA_026388865.1 Pseudomonadota bacterium
GAAAAGTACGGGGTCATGCAGCAGTTCGGGCAGCCGATGATGGTGATGGTAAAAGAATGATGGGACATGAGCGGCGGCGATGACTTGTCCATTATTATCTGCGTGATGTTCAGCTCCTTTAACTTGATCCGGAGCGGGGTTAAAATGTCCCGCATCAGCGCGCGCTTCTCAGCAGTGCAGGCGCCGTATTTTGCAGGGCAGAGATTGATGGAAAAAAGCTCATCCAGGTCTTCCTGGTAAAACTCATCCGGCAGCCCCGCGTCTTTTCCCTCGCTCATTGCCTTGATGGTCTCAACTGCTTCAGTGCCGAATGACTGCAGATATCCTTTTTCGGTTTCCAGCACGATATCAGTTGTCACTTCCTCCAGCCCTTTGCGCTGCGCCCGCATCTCGGCATCAAGCTTCGCATAGCGGGCCATGACCGGCGGCACCGGCACTGCTTCAAGTCTATCTAATGCTTTCTTATTCCATTTCATAATGCGATCCCGCCTTTTTAACATAGGGATTATAATTGAAGAGTTAACAGGTATACATACAGCAGGTAACCTATAGCAACTGCAGAAACAATGAAGCTAAAAACTCAAGATACATTTATTGTACCTGCCTGCTTTCCCAGGGTGCCCTGTTTAAAAAGTTTCATGCAGGATATTTTTAACAAGCTCCGGGATATTTTCAGACGGTACAAAATCATGGGATTTCTCTGCCAGCAGAGAAAGGGGGACAGATTTATTTATCTCCTGCCGCCTGCAAATAAAAGACAAAAAGGTAAAATGGCTAAGAGGCAACGCAACCCCTTAGCCATTTTGTTTGATTATAATTAAAGACTAATTCAGCTATTGACCTTTTTACCCTTACCTGGCCAGCTGTTTTACCGAGTCAATGCTGTCCTGCAGAAGCTTCCTGGTATAGCCCGGATTGTGGATGCCGTAGCTGCGGTCGTTCACAAAGAGCTTGTAATTGGTGTAGGCATGCTCGAGGATATTGCCCTGGTCATTTAAGAACGGCACCGTGCCGCCCTTGTGGCACCGGGCGCACTTGCCCGGCTGATTCGCCGGCAGAAACTCGTGATTGTTCCCCTTGAGCAGGCTGGAAAGTTCGGTGAGCAGCCCCTTCACTTCAGTCTGCACGCCGTTGCGGTCAAAGCTGGTGAGACCTGCATGGCAGCCCTGGCACACCGGGATGTTCAGCGTATCATCAGCAGTGCCGGGAATAAGATCATCGCCGTAGTCGCGCATGCGGAAGGTGTGCCCGCCCACTTTTCTCACCTTTTGCGCGTCCTTGTCGGAAACTTTAGTGCTCATGTGGCACATGACGCACTTATCTTCCCTGCGGTGGGGATTTTTATCTCCTTCAAAGGCTGAATAATCCTGACCGGGGTAGTGATAGCCGTTGCCGACCTCTCCTGCCATTCCCTCCAGTATCGCATTTTGCCATTTCTCATAGTGGCAGGTGTCACAGGCTTTGCCGGGAGCGCCGGTCCTGAGTCCAACGGGGTTCCCCTTTTCAGCACGGTGTGAGTCATGGCATACCGAGCAGGAAACATTAGGTGTATCCTTGGGAACATCGGGCAGCGGACTGAAAGGATAGCGGAACTCCTGGAACGGCTTGTCTGAAGCAACAGCGCCGATATATCCCTTGGTATAATGGCAGCGATAGCAGGAAGCGAGCCTGCCGCCGGTGGGCTCATAGTAGCCGAAGGGCAGGGCGTTGGTGTGCATGGCTTTCTGCGTCTCTGCAAACTGCTCATGGCACTGGCCGCATACCCCGGACCAATAATTAACTGATAGCTTCGGGCTGCCTGAGCCGGCCACATGAATGCTTCCCTTGCCGTGGCAGCTCTGGCAGGTTGCGCCTCCGCCTTTGTTGGCATGCGCTGTTGCAGCATACCCCAGGGCTTTATCGGAGTGACAGGTGGAACAGCTTTTTGCGTCCGCAATATCTGCAACTGTTATCTCAAGACTCTGCGGCGCGCTCTGAGCCCCCTTGTCATCGGTCATGATGAGCGTGGCAGTATAGCTGTCACCGGGCTGCGCGTCAGCCGGAATATTGAATGACACGTCGTCCTGTGCGGCTGACGGGGAGAGCAGGGAACTTACGTCATTGCCGTTTTTATCTTTCAGCGTCCAGGCAAAATCAAAGATTGAGGCGTGAAAGTCTCCATTCTTGTTGCCGTACACATCAAACGTAGGCGAGCCGATATTGAACTCCTCCGGAGAGGGCGTATTTAAATCAGTGCCGAAGCCGCGCAGATAGACCGTTGACCCGGCCGCGACTGACGAGGCGCCGGATGAATCAGCAAAAAGAATATCCTTATCTATCAGGGGCAGCTCTGTCGGTCCGGGAATCACTGAGGGCACTGCCGTTGGCGGGACATTTCCCGCTTCAAAGGTGATAGAGCCCCTGCGTGCCGCTCCGCTCTCGTCCACCGCATAGGCTGATATGGTATACTGGCCCAGCATCGGCAGGGTAAAGTAATAGACGCTTCCGGGCGGAGGGCCGAAATAACCTTCCTCTCCCATCGGCACTGCTCCAGCCGGCTGCTGTTCCTTGACCCAGTAAAAAGTCTTGAAGCTTGCAGCGTTCTCTATCCCGAAAAAATAACCGACCGGCGCGGTATAGGGCTTTTGCGGATCGGTAATGATTACCTGTATGGGGTCCGGAACCACCTGCGGTTTTTCCAGCACAAAATTCTGCCGCATGAACTTGCCGGAAGCCGGCTGAATTTCAAGCACATCGCTTTGCTTATACCCGTCTTTGAGAGCAACAATCGTGTATGTCCCCTCATCTATATTAACAAGGGAGAAGTACCCGAAGCCGTTTGCTTTAGCAACGGTAATGGTCTTCAACTGGTCGCCCTGCTGCTGCAGAAGAAAAACCTCTGCTCCCGGAAGCGGCCGGCGCAGAAACGGCAGCAGCGCGCCCGGTTGCCGCACAAAACCCCGGATAACTGCGTTTTTCTTCAGCGGTGCAACCGCTGTTGTTTCTTCGTTTGCGCGCACTATCACAAACGCGGTCTCCCGTAAAACATATCCGCTGCACTTGACCGTGAGCTGATAATTTCTGAAGGGCGTTATCTTCTCAATCACCGCCTCGCCCTGAGCGTTGCTTGTGCCGGTATAATTATTCGGGGTGACCAGTATCGTGGCTCCCGACAGCGGTTTGCCGGTGTAGAAGTCCTTGACCTGGACCTTCAGGCTGCCCAGATAATTCTGGGCTGCGCCGGGAGAACTGTTAAAACAGATGAACATGACAGGTACGAGCAGCATTACAGTACTGTGGATGAATCTTTTCCCGCGCATGATTTTCTCCTTGACGAAGTGTGCATGTTAAACAACTTTTTTGTTATGTGAACAGGTAAGGATATAGAACATACTGTTCCCTACCCCTTGAACCCTTGAATCCTCGAACCCATTTCAGTTACGACCGTATCATAACCAGCAGCATCTTAAACTGCTTTACTGCCTGCAGCGCGTGGGGCTCGTTCGCCGGCATGATAATCATCTCCCCGGCTTTAACCGCTGCCGGGCTGCCGGCAATAGTAATTTTTGCCTCCCCGTCCAGGATGTAAACAAGGGCATCAAACGGGGCAGTGTGCTCGCTCAGTCCCTGCTCCTGGGCAAAGGCAAAGAGCGTCACCGTGCCGGTATCTTTGCGCAGTATCTCCCTGCTCACTACCGAGCCGGACTGATACTCGATAGAGTCTGCCAGGGGTATTGCCGCGCTGTGCAGCTCTGAAAGGGGCATGATACACCTCCAGTTAAAAGTTCATCTCTTGAGACCTACATTTCAGCCATATACATTTTTTCATAGAGATCCTCAAGCCGGGCAAGGTGGCCTGACTCATCCCTATGCAATCTCATGAACATCGGGGCCATCGGAGCGCCTTCACACTGGGTCGCCATCTTTTCGTAAAACTCCACCGAGCGCTTTTCTTCATGAATAGCATAAATCAAAACATCCTGCGGCGTTGAATTTTCATGGAGCGACTTTTCCTTGAGAAAAAGGGTAAGCTTCATAACCGGTTTATTATCCTGCCCGGGGTCGTGGAGCGCGACCGTTTCCTCGAAGAAAGCTTTTTCCAGAAGAAACTTATGCTCAAGCTCTTCCAGCGCCAGTTCTCTGATCAGTTGCCGCGCGCTGCGGTCATGAGAAAGTTTGTATGCCCTGAGATAGGTGGTAAAGCTCTGCTGCTCTACTTCGATGGCTTTTGTCAAAGCAGCCTCCTTGGTGTAGCAGACTTCCTCTTGTCCCATCGAACGGCCTCCCTGAAAGGTTGATAGTATTATTCAGAACCCGAGCCAGGTTGTTACCTCATTGACCGGCACGCGAGTTCTTTTAAAGGTGTTGAGCGAAGAACCAACAGCCGGGTAGCCGAGGGCCACGCCACCCAGCAGTTCTCGGTCATCTGCAAGGCCCAGATGCTTTTTTATATCTTTCTCGCAGACCACGGTCACCGTCAGCCAGCAGGTACCGAGGCCCTGC
>JAPLIX010000536.1 GCA_026388865.1 Pseudomonadota bacterium
CCGGTCCCAGTCATAGCTGAAGCCCATGCGCTTCAGCTGGCCGCGCATGGTTTCAATGTTCTTGTAGGTCCACTCGTGCGGGTGGGTGTTGCTCTGGATGGCGGCGTTCTCAGCCGGCATGCCGAAGGCGTCCCAGCCCATGGGGTGCAGGACATTATAGCCCCGCATCATCATGAAGCGCGCCACCACGTCACCGATGGTGTAGTTGCGCACGTGGCCCATGTGGATGCGGCCCGACGGGTAGGGAAACATCTCCAGGAGATAATACTTTTTCTTCTGCGCGTCTTCGAAGACCTTGAATATTTTATTCTGTTCCCAGAACTGCTGCCACTTTTCTTCTATCCCGTGCGCAGCATATACCTTGTCCATATCGCTACTTACCCTACTCCATACGTGGTTATCAAAGGGGGAGATTGTTAAAACTTAACCCCAGTCCCGATAGCCATCGGGAACACTGAGAAAATATTAACAAAACGCCGTCAGTCCCGAAAGCTTTCGGGATCAGCTATCAGCCCCGAAGGCATTCGGGATTTGTTAACGCCCCTCTGTGCCCTCTAAATTATTATTCTCGTTTGTACTCTTATTTCCTAAAAATAATGCAGCTGCAAACAAACCATAACAACCGTAGATTTAAAGGTCATCAAAGTCCGTAGACTCGATTTGCAAAATATTGTCAGGAGAACACAGAGTATTGCTCGGTGCCCTCAGTGGTTTCACAGTATCTCCTGTAGTCACGTAAGGCTAAAATTTTTACCACAGGCCTCTTTCTTTAGCAAGCTAAAAGGCTCCCTCAGCAGCCCAAACTAATTCATATATCTTGCTTTTTCTTTGACACACCGCCGCTTTAATCATATACTCTGCCCATTATTTTTTTCTTTCAGCCAGTAAACGTACTTTACGGGGGACAAACGTTGTGGCACGAATGATTCCTGCGACTTTTTCATTTCAGCCCGAGAGCAAGGCGGAAGAGCGCTTATTCTATGCGCTGCGCGACTCTCTTGACGACACTCACATCATTTTTCACTCCTTTGATCTTTTTAAACGCAATCTTGATATCCGGTGGATATGCGAGGCTCCCCGGCATTTTCCCCGAGCCACGAGGCACGCTTCCGCAGTCATTGCGAGGCGCGAAAGCGCCGCGGCAATCTCAACCAATAATTGCTGAAAGCTTTATAAAAGGACACAAGTAAATACAGCAAAAAGAAGGTATTATGCCCAGTGAACTGATAGCCAGTAAAATCTATATCATTCGCAGGTTAAAAGTTATGCTGGACCGTGATCTGGCACAACTTTATGGAGTGGAAACTAAGCAGTTAAAAAGAGCAGTAAAGCGAAACCTTGACCGTTTCCCCGCTGATTTTATGTTTGAGCTTAACACGGATGAATATGATGCTTTAAGGTGCCAAACTGGCACCTTAAAGAGAGGTGCCCACTCAAAGTATCCGCCATTTGCTTTTACTGAACAGGGCGTTGCCATGCTTTCCAGCGTGCTTAATAGTAAGCGTGCCATACAGGTCAACATCCAAATCATGCGGGTGTTTACCCGGTTTAGGCAAATCCTGCTCAGCAATAAAGATCTCCGACGGGAACTTGAAGAATTACAGCGGGTTACTGATGATTGGTTTCGTGTAGTTTTCGAGACACTGGACCAGTTGTTAAGTCATGAGGAAAGGCCCCGACGAAAGATAGGGTTTAAGGTGGAGGAGAAAGCGGCAAGATACCGGGTAACCAGAAAGAGAAGCGTGAACTGAGTAAAAGGTTAAGAGCTGTCAGTTATTTCAACCGGGGCACGGGTCACGTGGTCTCGAGACACGATTCAAATTAACAGGCGCTGTCACCTTTAATGTTCGATGCGGCAATTGTGCAAGAGGTTCTTGCACAAATTCTGTGGTGTCATAATTTGCTAATGTAAAAATAACGGGCGCGGTTGTCCCTATTTTTTCAAAAATCTCTATGAGGAAAATGATTGATGAGTCGGAATGTCAAAGAGAAAAAGAACCAGAATGACGAGCCGTTAGAAAAGAAGCTGTGGAGGTCTGCCGACAAGCTGCGGAAGAATATGGATGCGGCTGAATACAAACACATTGTACTTGGCCTAATCTTCTTAAAATACATTTCTGATGCCTTTGAAGAGCTGTACGAACAATTGAAAGAAGGCAAAGGTGATTATGAGGGCGCAGACCCGGAGGACAAGAACGAGTACACCGCTGAAAAAGTCTTTTATGTGCCGCCGTCAGCTCGCTGGCGCTGGCTTCAGGGAAGGGGAAAACTGCCCACCATCGGCAAAGATGTAGATGACGCCATGGATGCTATTGAGAAAGATAATCCGTCACTGAAGGGAGTATTGCCAAAGGTTTTTGCGCAGGAGAAGCTGGACAAACAAAGCCTTGGCGGGTTGATTGATCTTATCGGCAGTGCCGCAATCGGCACAAAAGCAGCCCAGAGCAAAGATGTGCTGGGTAAAGTGTATGAATACTTCCTGGGTGAGTTTGCTTTGGCGGAAGGAAAGAAAGGCGGCCAGTTCTACACACCGGGCAGCGTTGTAAAACTGCTTGTTGAAATGCTTGAGCCCTATGAAGGCCGCGTGTTTGACCCCTGCCACGGCAGTGGCGGCATGTTTGTGCAGAATGAAAAATTTATTGAAGCGCACCAGGACCACTACAAGAAAAAAAACGGCAAAGGCTTGGCACTCAACCCGAAAGACCGTATTTCTATTTACGGGCAGGAATCAAATCAGACCACCTGGCGTCTGTGCAAAATGAATCTTGCCATTCGAGGCATCGACAGCAGCAATGTAAAATGGAACAACGAAGGGTCCTTTCTCAATGACGCACACAAAGACCTGAAAGCAGATTACATCATCGCCAACCCGCCCTTTAATGACAGTGACTGGAGCGGTGAGTTGCTCCGCGATGATGCCCGCTGGAGCGTGCTGGGCCAGAAGCTGCCGCCGCCTGCAGCCAATGCAAACTATGCCTGGATACAACATTTCATCTATCACCTGGCTCCTTCCGGGCAGGCAGGCTTTGTTTTGGCAAAAGGTTCACTAACCACCAAAACCAACAATGAGGGCGATATACGAAAAGCAATGGTGGACAATGATTTGATTGATTGTATTGTGAATCTTCCCACCAAGTTATTCCTCAACACGCAAATACCCGCCTGTTTGTGGTTTCTCAGCCGCAACAAGCAGCAGCGCAAAGGCAAAATATTGTTTATTGATGCCCGCAACCTCGGATTTTTAATAAACCGAAAAAACAGGGAATTGTCTGATGAAGACATTGCCTTGATTGCAGGCACGTATCACAGCTGGCGCACAGGCGAAGACCAGTACAAGGATGTTCAGGGATTCTGCAAGTCGGCAACACTGGATGAAGTGAAAACCTTGAACTATGTATTGACTCCCGGCAGATACATTGGTCTTCCCGATGATGAAGATGATTTCAATTTCCCCGAACGATTCAACGCCCTGAAAAAGGAGCTTGAGCAGCAAATAGCCGAAGAAGGGATGCTGAATAAGGCAATACAGGAAAATCTTGCAAAAATTAAGGTGGTAGTCAAATGAGCGCCATAAACCCCCGTGGGTATTCAGAATTACTGGCCGACATAAAAAAGAGAATCCGCTCCGCGCAATACGAGGCACTGAAAGCGGTCAATGTACACCTGATTCAATTGTATTGGGACATTGGGAAATCCATTGTGGAAAAGCAGCAGCAAACAGGCTGGGGTAAGTCCGTGGTGGAAAATCTCGCAAAAGACCTTCAGGATGAATTTCCCGGGATCAGGGGGTTTTCTGCTCAAAACCTTTGGCTGATACGGCAATTTTATGAAGAATACCAGGGCAAGGGAATTCTCCAACCATTGATTAGAGAAATAGGGTGGGCGCATCATACCGTCATTATGAGCAAATGCAAAGACGTCCAGGAGCGTCAGTTTTATGCTCTGGAAACAAAAAAATTGAGGTGGGGAAATGAGAGCGCTGCTTGATACAAATATCATTATACACCGTGAAGCAAACCGAGTTATCAGCCCAGATATCGGAACTTTATTTAAGTGGCTTGATAAAGGAAAATATACAAAATGCATTCACCCACTCACGATCGAAGAAATTAATAAGAATGCCAACAAGGATACGGTCAATACTTTCAGTGTAAAACTGGCCAGCTATGAACAGCTTAAAACGATTGCTCCGTTAGATGCCAGTGTAAAAACCGTCTCCGACTCTCAAGACACCACAGCAAATGATAAAAACGATACCCTTCTTCTTAACGAGGTCTTCTGTGACAGAGTCGATTTGCTTATCAGTGAAGACAAAGCTATCCACAATAAAGCCGCGTTGTTGGGTATTGGCGATAGGGTATTTACAATCGATTCGTTTCTGGAAAAGGTTGTATCTGAGAATCCGGAACTGGTTGATTACAAGGTTTTAAGCGTAACCAAAAAACATTTTGGTGAGGTTAACCTGAAAGATCCATTTTTTGACGGCTTCCGTGAGGATTATGATGGCTTCGATAAATGGTTCAACAAGAAATCCGATGAAATCGCATATGTTACCTATATCAAAGACAGGATTCTTTCATTCCTGTACGTGAAAATCGAAGGACCGGAAGAAAACTATTCCGAGATTACCCCTGTTTTTAATCCGAAAAAACGTTTAAAGATTGGGACCTTTAAAGTTGTCAGTAACGGTGTACGCCTGGGCGAAAGGTTCTTAAAAATAATTTTTGATAACGCTCTTATCAATAAAGTCGATGAAATATATGTAACGATTTTTGATAAACGGGATGACGAAAAACGCCTCATTGCTTTATTTGAAGACTGGGGTTTTAAGCTCCACGGAAAAAAGAATTCTTCAAGCGGTGAAGAATTGGTGTATGTCCATAATTTTGAACCGGCTTATGATGCGAAAAACCCAAAATTTACATACCCATATTTGTCGCGGCGGGTAAATACTTTCCTGGTGCCCATATATCCAGATTATCATACGGAGCTATTGCCGGACTCAATATTAAAAACTGAATCACCTGCGGATTTTGTTGAAAATGAACCGCATAGAAACGGCATCAGCAAAATTTATATCTCAAGATCGTTTGAAAAAAATCTGGCTACCGGCGATGTAATAATTTTTTATCGGACAGGTGGATACCATAAAAGCGTAATAACGACAATCGGTGTGGTTGAAAAAGTTATTAGCGACATAAAAGATGAACAGGATTTTATCAGTAAATGTAGAAAGCGCAGCATCTTTACCGATGATGAGTTGAGAAAGCATTGGAATTTTAAGAAATCGTTGCGCCCCTTTATTGTCAATTTTCTTTATGTCTATTCGTTTCCAAAGAGAATTAATTTGCAACGGTTGATAGAACTCAAGATTATTAAAGATATCGATTCCGCACCGCGTGGCTTTCAAAAAATTACATCCGACCAATTTAATAAGATTATTAAGGAGACCATGACTGATGAGAGTATTATTGTCGATTAAACCTGAATTTGCTGAGATGATATTTGCCGGAACAAAGAAATTTGAATTTCGCCGCTCTGTGTTTAAAAATCCTGATGTAAAAA
>JAPLIX010000432.1 GCA_026388865.1 Pseudomonadota bacterium
AGGAGAAATGAGAGAGCTGACTTTGCCCAGCCCGGAACAAGAATCTTCGCTGTTACTGAAGCGCTCCTTCATTACTTCATCAATGCCGAGAGAGACAAGAAATGTTCCCTGCGGGCAATAGCCGATGGTTTTGAATCCAGCCTCTTCACCCCATTTTTTTATTGCGGAAAAATTGACATGGGCGCTGATATCCTGCATCCCGATATGTGCATACGGGTCCTCGCTGTCCCGGTGTTTATAGTAACAGACCAGGGTGCCCCTGCTGCGCGCGGGGCCGTAATAATCCCATGCCGGATAGCCATAGTCGATGCTCAAGATAAAGCCCTCGTTCAGTGTTTGCGCCGCATCCCTGAGCCAGTTCTTCAGCTCCAGGTTTATCTCTGTCCGGTATCCCGGCGGCAGTTCAATACCAAATTCTTCCAGGTACGTTAACACGTGAGCATCACACGCGCACCGTTCCTCAGTAAAATCATCTCCGTTACTAGTAACATATATTTCTTGTACTGCGCCACTGTCCCGGCAAACACTATGCACGGGAAACGCATCAAGCAGTTCATTGGATACTATACAACCGGTCACTCCTGCTGTTTCTGACAGGGACCGCGTCCAGCGTATCCGGTCAATACATGGTGCCAGAAGATGTTCCTGCCGCTGCTGCATGAAGGGGCTCATCTCAACGATGGTGTACCTGATGGTGCTGAAGAATGCGGTATCTTTGAGATACGCAAGCAGGTCAGCGGCAAGATACCCTCTGCCGGCCCCAGCCTCAATGATGTGAAACTCATCCGGCGCACCAATTGACCGCCACATCTCCTCTATCTGCCGGCCAATGAGCGCGCCAAAGACCGGATGGACGTGAGGGCTGGTATAAAAGTCCCCCCTGCTGCCAATCTCTGTTCCGGGTGAAGTATAGTAGCCGGATCCCGGGTGATAAAGCGCCATCTCCATAAAATCTTTAAACGGGATCGGCCCTTCCCGCTGTATCCGGTCTGCAATAATCTTCTTAAGCATTCCACATTTCACTAGTCACAAGTCACTGGTCACGAGTCACGGCTCGTCCACCTTTCTCTTTTCACTTTTAAGCCTCAGAAGCTCTGGGTAAAACAGGCTTCCGGAATATTTTGATGGATAAAACAATAACCCCAAGAGACAGGCACAGCAGGATAAGATCGGTGACAATGAGGATATAATTTCCCTTGCGCACATAGTTCATCAACAGTATGAGCAGCGAGGCCACCGTGGTTGCCATCATGAATATTGCCGGGATCACGGCGAAGAAATATTTTCTGCCGCGAATTAATAGCCAGCTTGACACTGCCAGCAGGCTCAGCGCAGCCAGGAGCTGGTTGGCTGCCCCGAAGATGGGCCAGAGCGCGCTGAAGGCATTGGAATAGGCAAGAATGCCCATCAGTGCCACCGCAAGAAAGGAGTTAAACCAGTAATGCTGCATGATGCGGGGAGGATTCCTGAACAGGATCGCCCACAGCTCTTCAAACAGGTAGCGGTTCAGACGCACGGCAGCATCAAGGGTGGTGATAACAAACCCCTCGACAAGCAGAATGCCAAACACAGTGCCGAGCGCTATTGGAATGCCCAGGCCTTTATAGAAAAGTTTCCCGGCGGCAAGGGAGAACCCGAGGATCGGATTTGATTTGATCGCAGGATCAACAGGCCAGACAATTGCTTTGTAATCAGAAAAATCAAGACCGATGGACAGCGCCAGCAGCACGCACACCGCCAGCAGCGATTCCAGAAGCATGGCATTAAACCCCACGGTGCGCGCATCGCACTCGCAGGAGAGCTGCTTGCCGGTAGTGCCGCCGGCAACCAGCGCGTGGAACCCCGAAATGGCGCCGCAGGCAATGGTTATAAACATCATGGGCCATAGGAGCCCGAGCTGCTGCACACCGTCTTCAAGGTTGAAGCTGGGCGCGGCGAGGGGCACGCCTTTTATGCCGGTGGAAAATATGGACAGCACCAGCAGGGCAATGCCGGCGTACAGTATCTGCACGTTGATAAAGTCGCGCGGCTGCAGGACCAGCCATACCGGACCTCCTGCTGCAAAGAGTACGTAGATGGAAATGATGATCATCCACACGGTGGGAGAGAAGGTCAGGGGATACATGATGCCCAGAATGATTGACATGAAACAGATCAAGGAGGCCAGCCCGTAGGCAGTCACTGTTTTAATGCCTTTGCGGTGAATAAGCCATCCCAGGAGCGGCGAACAGAGCGTGATAATAATCACTGACATGGAAGCAATGCCGCCGATTTTGCCCATCGCCACGCCGTCTTTAACCACTGTTTTTAAAAAGGTCTCACCCTCCTGCACCCCGATTTTGCTCAGGGGCCACAGCGATGTGAGAGAGATAGCGGTTGCGGTAAGGAATGACGAGGTGAGCAGCACCAGCATCAGGATGGTGAAAATGATGAAGAGGTTAAAGCCCGCGGTGCCGAGTGTTTTACGGGCAATCTCTGCAACCGACTTCCCGCCTTCGCGCAGGCTCACAAACAGCACCGTAAAGTCATGTACGGCGCCGATCAAAATGCCGCCGAACACCACCCAGAGCCATGCGGGAATAAAGCCGTACAAAATGGCCATGGTCGGCCCGATGATGGGGCCGGCGCCGGCAATGGCGGAAAAATGGTGGGCAAAGACTACCGGCTTCCTGGTCGGCACGTAATCCCTGCCGTCATTATAGACCTGCGCAGGGGTAGGATTTTTATCATCTTCGCCTAGGGAGCGCGCAATATAGCGCGCGTAGAAGCGGCTTGACAGAGCAAAGAATAGAGCTGCCACTATGATATAGAACAGAATGTTCATGCAACATGCCTCCTCTATCCAATATCCTCACTATGCCTCTTATTATGTAATGTATAGAATAAAAGGTGTTCGCGTGTCAATTGAAAGGGGCTTGACAACAGCGGCTATCTTGTAAAATAATGCCATTGAAGCTGGCAGGCACAAAGGTCAATCGGTGAGTCGTCCACCCTCCGTAGCAGGTACTGCGGAGGACGGGGTGAATAGGTGAATGGGTGAATGAGTGAATAGGATTAACTTTATTAACCTCTTAACCTTTTGTCCTTTTAGCCTTTTACAAGTCACGGCTCACC
>JAPLIX010000177.1 GCA_026388865.1 Pseudomonadota bacterium
ATTGGAGAAACGCTGAAGGGCTTAAAGATCATGGACGTCGGTACCGGGTCCGGTGCCTGGGGCATAGCGCTGGCCTAGGCTGACCCAACGTGCACCATCTGCGGCGTGGATGACGCCAAAGTGCTTGAGCAGACCAGGCGTCATGCTGAACAGATGGGCGTAGCGCAGCAGTTCACCTTCATTCCTGCCAATGTTGAAGAAGATGCCCTCGGAGAAAATGAATACGATATGGCAACACTCAGCTATGTGTGCCACGGTGAAGGCGAGCGCAAAAGCAAAAACATCATTGCTAAAATACATAAAGCATTGAAGCCGGGCGGCAGGCTTGTGATATGTGAGCTTTGCCCTGACGAGAACCGGGAGAAAGACTTTTTCACGCTGGTGTTCGGCGTGAACATGCTCATTCACACCACCGAGGGCAACACCTTTACCATCGCTCAATACACATCATGGCTCAAGGGTGCAGGCTTTAAAAACGTTGCGACCATCGACATCCCGGCTACGTCGCCGCTGGTGGTAGGCATAAAATGATGTAAGCACTAATTGCTAATATCTAAATTCTAAACAAATCAAAAATCCTAAAAATTATATGCTAAATAGATGCTAAATTTTTTCTGTTTTGATTATTTGGTTTTTGGTATTTGGAATTGTTTGGGATTTAGTTCTTCGGATTTAGGATTTCATTTAATGTCATTACGCATATGACATCAAATGCTTTATAGTTGGAGGCATTACTATGGACGAACATGATCAGATACTTGAGCAATGGAATTTTAAAAAGGTAAAGATCGGAAACCTTGTCTATCCCCTGGCAGATGGATGCAGCGACCGGATAAATGTAGAATATAAACGGGTGCGGACCACGGTTCCGGGGCGGCTCTTTGCCCTTTTTAAAAATATCAAGGGCCTGGTGGAGCAGGAAAAGACCGGAGAGTTCAACTACGGGGAAGTATCATTCGGCGTCAACCTGCGCACCCACGCTGATGTGTCGTTATACGATACGCGGTCAATTATCAGGGCGGCCTTCTGGTTGAGGCAAACAATGATTTCCCCTACCGGCACGTTGGCTCAGGCTCATCTGCAGCGCTTTTCACGGCAACAGCCCTCTCCATCAACAAGCTGCTCGGTGAGCCCATACAGAACGATAGGCTGCCCAAGTTTTTAGCACAGAATTATGGGGAAGAGATTGACGGCGACCATGATAATCTCATTACCGTTCAGTGCACCGGCGGCACCTCCTGGATGGGTCTGGTGGGCGGGATAATACTGGTCGACCGCAGCCAGCTCAAATACCGCATGGCCATTCCTGAAGGGCTTGGCTATGTCATCGGCGTTCCGAATTACGAGAAGCCGGATGCCAAGGGTGCCATGGCCCGGGAAGCGGGCGGCATTTTCCAGGACATCCTGGACAAGCTTCCGGAGATGGACAAGTTTCACAGGGAAGTGTTTCAGGAGGTGGAGCTTGCCATTAAAGATAACGACATTATCCGGGTTGGACAGGGAATCTATAAAGCGTTCTCCTATGCCCCCTTCATGCAGCTTTTTGAAAACATGTTCCCCGGGATAAAGGAGCTGTTCTGGAAGCTGCGGGATAAAATGCAGAAGCATTCTCCGGCCGCAATGTTCATCTCCTCGGCCGGCCCCGGCATTGTGACCCTGTGCGACAAGCACAAGGAAAAAGAGGTCATGGACTGCTATGAGCAGCTGGGCATAGATTACCTGCTGACACCGGAAGTGGCGAACAACGGGTTTATCCACGAAGTGCTGGAGAAAAACGGTTAACCAGAACGCAGAGGAAAAAAGGATAAGTGATTGTTCAGATCTACGGCACCAAGACTATTGAGGATGCCAAGGCATTAGTTGAACTGGGCGTTGATTATATCGGTCTTGATGTGGCGGATGACCCGGATGACCGGGCGCTGATGAAGCAGATCGTAGAGCTGGTGCGCGGCCGGATGACAACCGTGCTGCTGCCGGTGTTCTGCGACCTTGAGACCGGGCTTCGCATCGTTAAGGAAATAAAGCCCCATGTGATGCACTTCTGCTCTACCGACATGCTGCCTTTATCTGAAGCCCGCGCAATCCGCAAAGAGCTGGGCGAAATAAAGATGCTCCAGGCAATTCCCGTGGGGCTGCCCGGCCGCTCGGATAAAACTGATTCACTTTCAATTGCCCGCGAGTTCCAGGAGGTTGCCGACCTCTTTATTCTTGATACCTATGCCGGTGATTATTCTGAAGGAAGCACTGAAGTGCCCGGCATGATCGGCATCACCGGAAAGGTCCATGACTGGACTGTGAGCAGAAAAATAGTTGAGCAGAGTAAACGGCCGGTGATTCTTGCCGGCGGCCTCAACCCTGACAACGTAGCGGCAGCAATAAAAGCGGTGCAGCCCTGGGGCGTTGACTCCTGCACCGGCACTGATGTCTGCCGCGGCAAAAAAGACCTCGCCAAAGTCGCCGCCTTTGTCAAGGCAGCGCGAGAAATTCAATTCTGATACAAAAAGCTACCCTTCACTGTGAGAACTTCGATTATCATTTCCCTTGCTACTGATGAGAACCGTTTCCCCTCATTTACAAGGAGGGGGAAGGGGAGGTCAAACAGTCAGGAAATATTTCTGAGAGAAATTTAGTCCGCAAGAATCTAACGAGGGATATTGGGCGGGTAGATTTTAAGAAGGTTAGTAGTTTTTGAATGGTCTTAAAACTAATGAACAATAGCCCTGATAATTTTTAATATAAGTCGAAGTTTTTCATCGTCGACAATTTTTAAAAACTCACCTATATTTTTAACCAGCTCTTTATTTCCCTCCTGATGCTTAAATTCAAAAAATTCTTTTATCTCCATGTCTAAAGAGTCAGCGATTTTTTCCAGGGTATCAAGTGAGGGATAACTTTTCCCTACTTCTATTCTGCTCAGGTGCTTAGGGTCTATGTTTATCTTTTCCGAAAGCTGATCCTGAGAAAGTTTTTTTGTCTTGCGCAGTTCCTTAATCCTCGAGCCAAGCAGCACTTTTGTTGTTTTCATAAAACCCCCAAAATTCTATTTGTATATAAACGATTTTTATGAGGGTTTTAAAACAACATTATAAATAGATAATTGTTGACAATATCTATTTATAATATAGAATAAGAAGCATAGAAAATAGATTTATTGCAATAAAACTACTTTTAAAATTGATTTAAAGAGGAGGGAAAAGACATGAGGAAAACATTTATTGCTTTACTATTAGTACTTTTTCTGTCGGAGCAGGCTAACTGTTGGGAGATGTATGTAAGTAATGAGGCTGCAAATTCAATCACAGTATATAACCAAGCGGGGGTTTTAATTGACACTATCACAGACCCATTGATACAAACCCCACACCAATTAGCTTTTAGAACTAATGGTATTTTATATGTTACGTCACTTGCGGGATCAAAAATAATTAAAATAGACCAACAGCATAATAT
>JAPLIX010000037.1:0-5401 GCA_026388865.1 Pseudomonadota bacterium
GAGGTTTATCTGGGCCGCGAGGCTGTTCAGCTGGTTCTGGATCGCGTTCAGGTCGCTGATGATGAGGGTGAGATCGCCCTCCATTTGGCTGAAGTCCTTCGCATCCTGGTCATTGCCGCTCCCGCCGCTGACCAGCGAGAGCAGCCAGCCCATGCACTTTGAGCCGGTGTAGGAGGCTGCGCCGCTGAGGATTTGCTGCAGTATCCAGGAGGCCGCGCCAGCTCCCCCTCCTTCGAGGTCTATCGGTTTCTTGGGGCTGCTGCATGCCGCCAGCCCCGTCGCCAGAACCACAATAAAAAGCCAAGCTCGAAAGCCTTGTGGGTAACCGTGCCGACAAGAAAGTCTATTCTGCATTTTTTCTCTCCTTTGGCTTAAATTCAATCTGAATGATTTGCTTGAAACGCGCATAGTGATGGGCTGACTATAAAATAGGTGTGATTGCATGTCAACACGAAACATGCCTCCGCAAAATATGGACGATTTTAAAGTGGAAAAGGGGACAGATTTATTTGCTTGTAGAAACGGGGAAAAATCACATTACACACTAGCGGCAGGGTCAGCAATGGCCCTGCTCTTTTTGCAATATATTGTGGTGGCATCTTAATGGTCAAAATGCGCTTACTGCTATAATCCGCCACAATTGCACCTGATTGATCAACTCCAGATTTCCTTAAGAAGTTATTTCGCTATTGTTTTGCCGCCCACTCGGTTCCCTGCGGAGTGTCTTTCAATACAATCCCCTTCTCCTCCAGCTGCTTGCGAATTTCATCGGCCTTTTTAAAGTCTTTTGATTTTCTCGCCAGCTCCCGGTCCTTGATCAGCTGTTCTATTTCCTCTGGCGAGATGGCCGCGGCAGCAAGGCCCTTTTCTTTCTGCTTCTGAAAATAAGTCTGGGGAGATTCCTGGAACAGGCCAAAGACGCTGCCGACCATTTTGAACTGTTCCTTTGCCAGTTGGAATGTTCCCTCGGCAATCTGAAAGGTGGGGAATTTCTTTTTCTGGTCCACCAGAGCATTAAGGCTTCTCGTCAAAACATAGAGGTGCCCAAGGGCCGCGGCGGTGTTAAAGTCATCATCCATTGCCTCGGTGAATTTTGCCGGGAACTCCTGCAGTTCCGTTACCAGCCGTTTTTCTCCAAGGCTCTGGGCAGCGCTGCCCTTATCCAATGACTTGATTTCATCCAGGTCCCTGTGTACCGCATAAAACCGGTCAAGGCCGACCTTGGCCTCGGTCAGGTTCTGCTCTGAATAGTCAACCGGGCTCCGGTAGTGATTAGAGAGCAGGAACAGGCGCAGCACCTCCGGGTGGTAGGTCTCTAGTATCTCGCGGATGCTGAAAAAATTCTTCAAAGACTTTGACATCTTCTGCTGGTTGATGTTCACAAACCCGTTGTGAATCCAGTACCGGGCAAAGGGCGCGCCAGTTGCGCACTCAGCCTGAGCAATCTCATTTTCATGGTGCGGGAAGATGAGGTCCATGCCGCCGCCGTGGATGTCAAAGGTTGTGCCCAGATATTTCTGGCTCATGGCAGAGCATTCGATGTGCCACCCAGGCCGCCCTTTGCCCCACGGGCATTCCCAGAACGGCTCGCCTTCTTTGCTCTTCTTCCACAGGGCAAAATCAAGGGGGCTCTGCTTCCGCTCATCTACCTCCACGCGGGCTCCTGCATTAAGCTCTTCTATATTTTTTCCTGAGAGCTTGCCGTATGCAGAAAAGCTGCCCACGCTAAAATAGACATCTCCCTCAACTTCGTAGGCAAATCCCTTTTCTATAAGGGCCTCAACCATCGCTATCATTTCAGGAATATGGTCGGTGGCCCGGGGAGAAACAGTGGGCTTCTCCAGCCCGAGCAGATCCATGTCATGGTCAAACTCTTTTATATAGCGGTCGGAAATATCTTTATAGGTCACCCCTTGTTCCTGCGCCCGCTTGATTATCTTGTCATCAATATCAGTATAGTTGCGCACAAAGGTTACCTCGTAACCCCGGTATTGCAGGTAACGGTATATGACGTCAAAAACAATCAGGGCGCGGGCATGGCCGATATGAGATAGATCATATACCGTCACGCCGCAGGCATACATGCCGACGGAGCCCTCCCTGAGAGGTATAAACTCCTCTTTCTTTTTCTTCATGGTGTTGTAAATCTGAATCGTCATCATCTGATCCTTTCAATCTGGAAGGGTTTCCTGGTACAGCTTGTTTTTAGCAGATAACCACCGCATTGCAAAATAGTTTTTGTGTGATGCCTGAGAAATGCAAAAGGCAGAAGTAATGGTGACCTCTGCCTTCGAAACGGTCTGCCGCCCACCGGTGGCAAAAAACGTAGAGAGCGCTGTGTGCCTTCCCCCGTCACAATACGTATGATTATCTGTCCGGGGGTTTTACTTTTTTCAATGCAAGATATGCGGCACCATAAATTCCTGCATCATTACCAAGCTGTGACGCCGTGATCTTTATGTTACTCTGAGATATAGCATATACCTGGCGCGCAACCTCATCCAGCAAAAAGGACCTGAAAACTTCAAAAGCATTACTTGCGGCACCGCCAATGATGAAGTTGTGGATGTCCAGCAGGTTATTCACATTGCTGATGCCGATTGCCAGGTAGCGGGCCATTTGTTTAAAAATATCCAGGGAAACGGCGTCGCCCTGAAGCGCAGCCTGATGCACCATCTCCGCATCAATAGTAGAAAAATCTCCACTTGATAAATTCTGCAAACTCGAACACGCACCGGACTGCTTTTATTGCTGTGGCAGAGCTATAGGCCTCAAGACAGCCGCGCTTGCCGCAGGCACAGAGTATTCCATCCGTCGCAACCACCATGTGCCCGATTTCGCCGGCCTTGCCGTTCTCACCGGTCCAGAGGTCACCATGTAAAATAAACCCGCCACCGATTCCCGTGCCCAGGGTGATAAAAAGAAAATTATCCAGCTCTCTGCCGGCACCTGCCCACTGCTCACCCAGGGCTGCGGCATTGGCATCATTCTCCAGAAAAACCGGCAGCTGCAGCGCTTCGCTCAGCAGTTTTTTCAAAGGAGCCTGCTCTAATTGCTTGATGTTAGGGGACTGGAGCAATACTTCTTTTGCGGGATGAAGGACGCCGGCAACACCAATGCCAACAGATAACACCTGCCCTTTTGTAGTGTGGAGGGATTTTATAATTGCTATCAGGTTTTGCAGGACAGCGTCTCTGCCTCTATCAACCCGGGTCTCTACGGAGCGCTTCTCTACCAGTGCTCCATGGCTGTCAAAAAAGGCACCCTTGATCATGGTACCGCCGATGTCGATGCCGATTACGTAGTCTTGCATGATAACCCGTTATAAGTTGGTTTTGCTGATATACGCCTAAGATTATCAGGATTGCAGAAAGCTTGCAAGTCTTCAAACGCATTGATCACATTTCATCTCTGCTAAGTCCTTCGATTCATAAATTCGATGACGAATTTATTCCCTCAGGACTTAGTGCTGAGGGAGCATTATCAAGCATCTCTTTGTATCGTATATGTCACCGTATTTGCGAATCGAAGCACTAAGCTTTTTTCAAGCTGAGACCTGCCCTGGGATGCATGGTCCTGCAGATTAAGCGGTTGTTTTTATCAGCCTGTTTTTTGTCTTATATTTTAAAATGGTGTCCCTGTTATAACTTCTCATAATCCAGAGAGTTTTTATCCTTCCGGTAAATATTCAACAATGTTGACAACCACCAATGGCTTCGGTATTGTTCTTGTATTATTATATATGTGGTCGTTTGAAAAGCGGGCTTCATGCAAAATAACCATTTGAACTTTTAATGCCGGGAACTTTCTATAGCGAATGTAACTGTGCTCAATCACGACTTTTTTTGGGCTCTGGCATTTCTTTAACAGCACAACCGATAATTTGCCGTGATCTTTTTTCTTCATGTATACGGCTTGCAAGTTTTTGCCAAATTGTCATGGGCCCCGTTTTAACGCTCTAAATTTCAACTCTCTGCATGTTTACATGGGTATCTTTCACCAGGATGTAATCCAGCTTGAGGAAGCAGGACTTTACCGGCAACTAAAAGAGCTGCGTTCTCAAACAGGGCCAAAGGTTATAGTTGACGGTAAAAAACTGCTCATGCTGGCCTCAAATGACTATCTGGGTTACTGTTCACACCCTGCCATAAAACAGGCAGCACAGAAGGCGCTGCATACCTGGGGCGCGGGGTCTGGCTCCTCCCGGCTCATCAGCGGAAACACAGCAATCTTCCGGGACCTTGAAAAAAAGATTGCTCAGCTTAAGGGCACTGAAGATGCTCTTGTCTTCAGCACCGGTTACATGGCAAATATGGGCCTTCTGACCGCAGTGGCAGAAAAAGGCGATGTGATCTACAGCGATGCGCTGAACCACGCAAGCATTATAGATGGCTGCCGGCTCAGCCGTGCGCAGGTAGAAATATTCCCTCATCGAGATACTGACGCTCTCGAAACTCTGCTTGAAAAAGGGAAGCAATTCAGAAGGCGCTTTATTATAACGGATGGCGTTTTCAGCATGGATGGCGATCTTGCTCCTCTTCCCCGCCTGACAGAGCTTGCCACGGCCTATTCCGCTCAGCTCATAGTGGATGATGCCCACGGGACCGGAGTCCTTGGCAGCCATGGAGGGGGTACTGCTCAGCATTTTGCCCTGGAGGGGCAGGTTGATATTATAATGGGGACCATGGGAAAAGCGCTTGGATGATTTGGCGCCTTCGTCGCCGGCAGCAGTGAATACCACCGCCCTTCCGCCCACGGTTATAGCAAGCGCGCTTGCAGCAATAGACCTGATTGAAAGAGAGCCCCAGAAAAGGCAGGCGCTGTGGGACAATGTCCTGTTTTTCAGAACGGGCTTAAACGATCTGGGCTTTAACACGCTTGAAAGCACGACGCATATCATCCCCATTTTAGTTGGTGATGCTCATACAGCGGTACGCCTCGCAAACGATCTCATGGAGGAGGGGCTGTTTATTCAGGCAATTCGCCCCCCCACGATTCCTGAAGGAGCGTCACGCTTAAGGATTACGCTGATGGCAACGCATACAAAACAGGACCTTTCCCGGGCGCTTGCGGTTCTGGAGAAAGCAGGTAAAAAAAATAATGTAATATAGCGGGAGCAGGGTAAAAAGGGTTTCAGAACCGGCAGTTGCCATCAATGAATAACACCATGCACTATCAAACATGCGGTACGGGAAAGCCCATCGTGCTCATCCATGGCTGGACCATGGATTCCATGGTCTGGTCCTTTTTTGTTGAAGAGTTTTCTGCTGACTATAAAATTATTGCCGTTGATCTTAGAGGACATGGCAAGTCCGGCTCGATGCCCGGACCCTATACCCTCGGGTCCTTTGCCCGGGACCTGGCAGACCTCATGGAAAGCCTGGCGCTACAGGATGTTACC
>JAPLIX010000037.1:5408-6314 GCA_026388865.1 Pseudomonadota bacterium
GTGTTGGCTCGCTGGTTTTTATCAGCGGCACGCCGTCGCTTGTTGCCCGGGACGATTACCCGCATGGCTTGCCGCGGGGAGAAGCGAGCGGCCTGCTGCGAAACATCAAAAGAGAGTATCAGTCCGGCCTGGCAGGTTTTTATAAACGTATGTTTCAGGGCGATGACGTAACGCATCCGCACCGGGAAAAAATGTATGCGTTAGCTGCTGATATTACCCGGGCTCCCCGGCAGGAAGTTGCCTGTGAAACGCTTCAGTCCATGCAGCAGGAAGATCTGCGGGCGCACCTGAAAAATATCCGCGTCCCCGTCCTGCTCATTCATGGAAGCCTCGATCGCATCTGCCTGCCCGCAGCATCGCATTACATGGCTGAGCAGATACCCGGCTCCTCTCTGCATATAATAAAAGCAACCGGGCACGTTCCATTCCTCTGCGCGCCGGAAAAAGTTCACCGGGAAGTGAAAAAATTTATTCAGTTATGGCCATGAGCGCTATTGATAAAACATTCGTAAAAAAATCCTTTAACCGCCACGCGGCCACCTATGATGCCTATGCCGTGCTGCAGGGACGGCTGGGAGACCGCCTGCTGCAATCTCTTAATGGCTCGCTGCCGGCTGCTCCCTGCATGCTTGATATCGGCATGGGAACCGGTAACACGACCATGAGCTTGCTGCAGAGGTTTCCCGCTGCCCGCATTCACGGCTGTGACCTGGCGCTCAATATGATTGCCCGGGCGCGGGCGCAAGAAGCCCTGCAGCCATGGAAACAGTATTTCATTGCTGCGGACACGGAGTTTCTTCCCTACCGGGAGTCTTGCTTTGACCTGGTAATTTCAAATTTTACCCTGCAGTGGCTTGAACAGTGGGACCGGGCAGCGCATGAGATATTCCGGGTGCTGAAGCCGGG
>JAPLIX010000600.1 GCA_026388865.1 Pseudomonadota bacterium
GCATAGGAGGGTATCGGTACTGAGCTTTTTTGAAGAGCTGGATGAAGCGGGAGAGAGCTGATAAATTTTACCGGAGTAAAAACTAAAAGAGAAAAAAGAGAATAATAATTGAGAGGACACAGAAATTACGAGTTGGAAGAGTTAAGGAGTTGCGAGTGTTGGAGTTTGTTAACTCCTAAACTCCTCGACTCCAAACTCATAAACTCTGCGTTCTCTGTGGTTAATTTTTACAAAACGCACTACGAGCTAAGGAGATATTATGGGGAAGAATCTATATGTCGGCAATCTGGCACCGGAAGTTACTCAGGAAGACTTGAAGGAGAACTTCGAGAAAGTCGGAGGAGTTGTTTCCGCGGTTATTATTAAAGATAAATTTACCGGCGCTTCGCGGGGATTCGGCTTTGTTGAAATGGCCACTGAGAAAGATGCCCAGGAAGCCATCGAGAGATTCAACGGCGGCAAACTCGCTGACAAGAGCATTGTCGTAAACGAAGCCAGGCCGCGGGATGAAGAAAGAAAGCCGGGACGGCCAGGCGGCGGCGGTTTTAAAAAACGCGGCAGGTTTTAATCAGCGCTGCACATTAAAACGGTACTGGACAGTAAGCGCCGCCTCGCGCAGCATAGCGGATGTTTTTGTCCAGTGCCTGAACAATTTCCAAGAGCCTTTTACTTCCAGTCGGCGAAAGGCCGAGGCTCGCTGCCACCTTCAGCAGATTCTGCAATGAACCATACCCGCCTACATAGCCGTTTACGCGGGACACGGCTGTCGACGCAATAAAGGCATTCAGATCGGGATACAGGGCAGCGTATTCTTTCACCAGCTCCGGCACCTGCCGCAGATAATATTTCTGATGATACGCTTCAGCAAGGTAAAACGCGGTCGCGGGAAGAATTTCAGTATGGATTTTTGTTCCCAGACGATTGGCTTCCCGATCACGTTTCTGCAGGGCCAGCTTTTTTTGCTCATCCGTATGGTAAAAAACAGCCGCCATATACTGCCGGGACCAGGATTTTCTGTCCGGCTGGTGACTGTGCCAGAAAATATCCAGAAGCTGCCCGTAGGTTATTCTGGCAGAATCGTAATCTATCTGGAAAGTCTCGGTATGATCGCCAAGGCTATAGTAGGTGGGATTTTTCTTGGTGCCGCCAGAGTATCCAACGCGTGTCCTGATTACGCCATCAATGCTCCCGAACCGGGAATCAGGTCCCCAGAATCACCCGAGAGCAAACGTTGCCGTTTCTATCTTTGCAGGTTTCAAGGTGTCAATGAAAGGTAATGTTCTTGTTCCACCTGATATTGAATCTTGAGGATTGCTCATGTCAGATCCTTTCACACTATTAGAATTTCTGCTCTTGCTGCCAGGTTTATCATACGCATAAGGCATCAGCAAAGATCCAAGAAAGACAAGACATAAAGTTGTAATAATTATACGCATAATAGCCTCTTATTACTTAAAAATTCATTGAATCAATTCAAGGGACCATACTTTATTATGGAATATATCTCAGGTAAGCGCAATCTAATGTGATTAATGAATCATGAAAACTGATGGGTGTATATAGATAAGCTGGGATGAAGGATGAATATTGTTAGTAATGCAGCATCTAAAAAAAAGAAGATAAAAAAGGACTTACAGATAGGTCAATCAGTCGCACGTTCTTTCAGCATCAGAATCAGGTACCCTAATTCATACAACCACAACTTAATGTGAAGTTATACGAGTTATAATCAGTTCGAGGGATAACAATATTCTTATAACTGCTTGGATTAAAGCTGCAGACAGTTTGCTCAGGGGTTATCATATAAGTGCCTGTTGGTAAATTACTAAAGGAATAATTTCCCTGAGAATCAGTTACCGTAGTTTCACTCATGCCTGTGCATGAATTTGGATACAGTGATACGGTCACATCGGACTGTACCATACCTGTTATCGTTCCAGAGATAGTGAAGGAGGGGTTATCTATCTCTTGAAATATCGTATCAGAGGTTGAACTCCCTGGCGCGGCATTGTGAATCTGCAATCCTGTTGTTAAGATATTATATCCGGAGACTGATTCCCACACACCATCATTTGCCAGCCGTATCGAGTAGAGAGGATTATTTTGCAGGGACGTTTTTGGATCCGGCAGGTTCAACTTAACATCATAATACCCCTCCGGGATATTGGCGGGAATTTTGAAATATTTATCCAGCACTATACCTGCCACCGGTTCCCATCTTCTCGGGTCACTATTAACAGCGGCAACGTAAAGCTGGCTTCCATTTTGCAAAATCAACTTCACGTCCCGTGGATTGAACAAAGAGCCAAAGCCAACATTACTAAAATTAATTTTTAAATGCAGCACTCCTCCTGGCTTTACCTCCTGTGACATCTCAGCATCGTTTAATACAAAGCGATATCCCAAGCGGCGCTTTATTTCATCCATACATCCTTCATCAGTCCAGCGCTGCAATACCGAGCCGTACCAGCCATCATTCAAATTTCTGGCATGAAGTGTTTCCAGTTCTGAAACTGAATAGGTGCAATGAGTATATGCATGAAGTGGACTGTGATAGGAGCTTTCCCCGCCAAAAGGCGTATAGCGCGCTTCGTTGCCGGCATACGCTAATTCATTAGTCCGTGACCACCCTGGATCAACATAGGTACCCAGATCAGTATCACTTGAAACGAATGCATCATCATGATAGCCGGTTCGGGCAAGGTTTGAGCCATTAAACGCCTTAGTCTCATCCAGCACTTCATATCCGCCCGGCAACGGTGGATTTGCAAAAATCTGTCTTTTAAACATGGGCCGGCGTATCATAACCATCCGTTCTGCTGGCAGAACAGAAAGAAGCCTGAAAAGAACCGCCGTCATATTTGAAACTGTTGGCGGATTACCAAGATTTGAACTGTGCCACTCACCCCATGGACCAATAAACCCTGCTTCAACGTGATTAATTACATCAACATTATTGGTAAATACCTGCTGCAATTGGTCAATGTGGCTGAGCATCCTGCTCAAGGGGGGATCTTGATAAGTCTGGTCAGTATAATACAATCTGAAATTTACTTTTAAACCGGCATTGCGGGCAACGCTGAATGCAGAATTAAGCTGATTGAAAAGAGCGGTATCAAAATCCTTATTTTTATAATCATTAACAATGACTACACCCAGTATCAGTGAAATCCCTGCTGCGCGCAAGCCGCTTACGCTGCTCGCCTGCAATCCGCGAAAAATGGTGTATCGATGAAAACCTCGTTCAGGGTTGGGAAAGTTATCAAGATTTTCTGTATAAGGAATTTGAATCAGGGGAGGTTCAGCAGCATATAGAAAAACAGGAAGCAACGTAACAACGAGAAAAAACAGGGCAATCTTTTTTATGTATGATAGTCTCATTTTTTGCGCCTGCATTAATTTTGTTTAGCGACAGAAAGTTAATAAATAGCGGCTGACTTTGTTATAAAAGCGTACCCCCTATAAAAACTGAAAAGATAATCTGTATGTATAATCTTCAAAATTTACAAACTTGAGAAGTTGATTTTTTA
>JAPLIX010000504.1 GCA_026388865.1 Pseudomonadota bacterium
ATTTGGATTAAAATCGGTGCTGTTAATAAAAAGAGCTTATTCAATATATAATAAGTAAGCTATAACTCATAGAAAGGAGAGTGGTTTTAAATATTTTTCTGCAGGTTCTATTGTTTAATACTATTGCCGGCATAGAAAACGTTTTGAAACTGCATCTATCTCTCCTCAAACTTAAAAAGAGGGGGGGAATGAATGTCAGGCATTAAAATAGGCGAAAACGAACCATTTGAAAGCGCATTAAGACGTTTTAAAAAGAAGTGCGCGAAAGCTGGGATTCTCTCAGAATTACGTAAGCGTCAGTTCTTTGAAAAGCCCAGTATAAAGCGCAAAAAAAAGGCGTTGGTAGCTAGAAAAAGATCTGTAAAATTGAGTCGTTCTGTCTGATAACCGTACTATTGTGGAGACCCAGCGGTCTTATGAATAATGATCTTAACCAAAACAAAAAGGTCCTTCTCTGGACCTTTTTGTTTTAATATATGCTATAAATAAACCAGTTATAGGAGATCATTATTATCTCCTATATGTTTACAGAGGTTTCCAAAAACCGTAAACATTCTTAAACATTTCTGCCTAATTAATGTCTCTTCTCGCTGCACGTCTGCACTGTTTTTAATTTTCCTATACTTTAGGGATGCATATTGGAAGACCTGTCAATCTTTATACCCGACGAAAAAATAACGGAAATAAGAGCATCCTGCAGTCTAATAGAGGTAATCTCCAGCTATGTCAAGCTGACCAAAGCAGGTACTAATTATAAAGGACTCTGTCCATTTCATGAGGAGAAAACACCCTCTTTTATTGTTAGTGAGTCAAAAAAAATTTTTCATTGCTTTGGCTGCGGGGCAAGTGGCGATGTATTTACGTTTCTTATGAAATATGAGCGGCTGAACTTTCAGAGCGCTGTACGACAGCTTGCAAAACAGCAGGGCATTGCACTTCCCGAAAAAGAACTCTCGCCTGAGCAGCGCAAACGAATCAGTGAACGAGAAGAATTATTTACCATAAATAAGATTGCAGCCCAGTTTTACCATGAAATTCTCTTGCATAATCAGCGCGGCAAAAAAGCGCGGCAATATCTCCAGCAGCGAGGAATTGATAGTGCCTGTATCACCGAGCATTGCCTCGGCCTTGCACCTGAAGGCTGGAACGCCCTGTTACAGCAGTTAAAGACTGGGAAGATATCTCTGGCGCATGCACAAAACATAGGCCTGATCATTCCAAAAGAGGCTGGGCACTATTATGACCGATTCAGGGACCGCATCATGTTCCCCATTTTTAATATGGCGCACCAGATCACAGGCTTTGGCGGGCGCGTAATAGACGCGGGAGAACCAAAGTATCTTAATTCACCCGAGTCCCAGCTCTTTAATAAAAGAACCCAGTTATACGGCTTACCGGCTGCGGCAAAACATATTATGCAGCATAATGAGGCAATCATTGTTGAGGGCTATTTTGATTTTTTGTCGTTATATCAGGCCGGCATCAGGAATGTGGTAGCGCCGCTGGGCACCGCGCTGAGCGTGCCGCACATAGTGATACTGAAACGCTACACAGCGAACATTGTTACCGTGTTTGATGCAGATAGCTCCGGCGAGAAAGCTATGATGCGCAGCCTTATGCCATTTTTGGAAAATGGTATTTCTCCGCGCATGGTGTTACTGCCTTCCGGCCATGATCCTGACAGCTTTGTCCGCCGCCACGGTGCGCAAGCCTTTGCTGATCTGGTGAAAAATGCAATTCCGCTGCTGGATTTTGTTTTAGACCAAACGATGAAGAAATTCCCGATAGATACTACTCCCGGGAAAATACATGCCAGCGAAGAAGTCATTCCGCTCCTGCAGAACATTGCTCATGAGCTGGAACGCGATCTTTATATACAGAAAGTTGCGCAGGCATTAGGTATCAAGGAATCATATCTGAATGCCAAAGTCGAAAAACAGCATCGAGCCGCGGGACAACCTTTTTCGGCCCCGCATACTGCTCCAAGGCCGACGCTGGTTACGGGAGAAAAGGCGGAACGCTTGATTCTGGAGCTTATGCTGCTCCATCCAGATATTATAGCAACCGTTGATGAGAATTCATTCCTTGATGAGTTCACCACGCCAGAGCTCAAGGAGTTGGGGCTGTTACTGTGTAGCAGGTATGGTCAAGATGGAACGATTACCATAACCGACGTACTGCAGTCGGTCAGGGATGAACACTTGAAGCAGTTTATCACGGAAATATCCTTTAAGGAAGGCTGCGGAGCAGCCCCCATGAAGATACTGGAAGATTGTATTCACAGGATTCGGCTGGGAAAAGTGCGCCAGCAGAGAGAAGATACCAAACGTCTGTTACAAAAAGCTGAGGCATCACATGATGAAGCCTCGTGCTCCCAGTTTCAGCGTGCGTATCAACAACTCATAGACGAAGAAAAGCGCATCCAGCGATTCAGGATTACCACATCGGAGAATTAATAAAGGAGATGGTATGGGCAGAAAACCCAAGGTCGATGAAGTAAAACAACTCATTACCATAGGCAAAGAAAAGGGATTCTTAACCTATGATGAAGTCAATGACATCCTTCCCCCGGACATTGTTTCCCCGGGCCAGATCGATGAATTGATGATGATGTTTGGGGAAATGGATATCGAGATTGTTGACTCCTCGCAGAATGTCAAGCTGGTAAAACAAAAAGCGGATAAGCTTGGGGAGCCTGAAGAAGAAGAATCGCTGCTCGAAAAGGATCTGTTTGGCAAGGTAAATGACCCGGTACGAATGTACCTGAAAGAGATGGGTTCGGTGTCTTTGCTGTCCCGCGAAGAAGAAGTTGAAATCGCTAAACGAATCGAAGCAGGGGAAAAAGAGATTTTACAGGTAGTCTTTAATTCACCGCTTATTATCCAGGAAATAAGCAGACTGTCAAGCCTGTTAGAGGCCAGCCACACCTCTATACGGGATATCCTGGATGATCTTGATGAAGAAGATAATGAAATTGACGAGGAGAGCTACGTCCTTCATTTCAGGGAAGATGTGGACAAGATAAAAAAAATCTATGCTGAAACTGAGCGCATCACGGAGCGCCTGAGCACCAACAAGGATTTGAGCGAGAACAGGAAAAAAGCCATGCGCCAGAAAAGCGATGCTAATAAAGAGAAGCTTTTTATCCTGCTGCAGGAATTAAATCTCAAATCAAAGCATATAGATAAAATTGTATCCAAACTGAGAGGCTTTCTGGTGAGCGTGGAGGGTTTTGAGAGGGAAATTGATAGGCACTGTGCTTCTGCCAGTCGGGACCTCAAAGAAATGCGCAAAATCCTGCGGGACGGCAAAATACCTCCGGGTGCAGAAAAGAAAAAGGGGAAACACAAGTTGACGATTGATGAAATAAAGAGTATAGATAAAAAGATTCGGCACCAGCAGAAGCAGATCCACCAGATAGAGATCGAATGCGGTCTGCCAGCCGGCAGCTTAAAAAAGGCCATTGAGTGTATTGACAAGGGGGAACATAAAGCCAAACTGGCCAAGGATGAGCTGGTGCGTTCCAACCTCAGACTGGTCGTAAGCTTCGCAAAGAAATACACCAATCGCGGCCTCCAGTTTTTAGACCTTATTCAGGAGGGAAACATCGGTCTCATCAAGGCAGTTGACAAGTTTGAATATCAGCGGGGCTATAAGTTCAGCACCTATGCAACCTGGTGGATACGGCAGGCCATAACCAGGGCGATAGCTGATCAGGCACGAACGATCCGCATTCCGGTCCATATGATTGAGACCATCAATAAGCTCATTCGCACCTCCCGGTACCTGGTGCAAGAAATCGGCCGAGAGCCCTCCCCGGAAGAAATTGCAGAAAAGATGGAACTGCCGCTGGATAAGGTCCGCAAGGTCCTGAAAATTGCCAAGGAGCCTATTTCTCTTGAAACGCCGATCGGCGAAGAGGAAGATAGCCATCTGGGTGATTTTATTGAAGACAAAAAAATATTAAATCCTATCGATGCGGTTGTTTATAATGATCTCTCAGACAAGACCCAGGGGGTTTTGGCTACCTTAACGCCACGTGAAGAGAAAGTTTTAAGGTTGCGCTTTGGCATTGGAGAAAAAGCAGATCATACCCTCGAGGAAGTAGGTAAGGATTTTGATGTTACCCGCGAGCGGATCCGACAAATAGAAGCCAAGGCTCTGCGAAAACTGCGTCACCCCATTAGAAACAAAAAGCTTAAAAGCTTTGTCGAATATTAGCATGTGGGCTCATAGCTCAGCTGGCAGAGCTACCGGCTCATAACCGGTTGGTCCCAGGTTCGAATCCTGGTGAGCCCACCATCTACCCATATGGAACGGAAGGTCGACACCAGCATATGTATAGGGACGGACACAACTGCACATAGAGTTAAAATATAAAAATGCATCCTTTAACGGGTGCATTTTTTTTTGAAACAGTATCATGGGCCAATAGGTTACAGGAGGATGCGTTGAACAGCCAGCTTGAATTATTGATTAAAGTACAGGCAATTGATACCCGGATTCAGCAGTCTGAAGCAGTGCAAGCCAAGTACAACCAGGAAATTGCCGAGCTGGATCAGGCTTTACAGAAAGAAGAAACCGCCTATACCGCGGAAAAAGAAGCTCTTCAGACCATGGAAAAAGAGCATCGACGGCTGGAGCGGGCATTAGAGGAAGCGCTCAGCCGCAGGGACAAAGCCCAGGATAAACTTTTCTCGGTTAAGACCAACAAGGAATACACCGCGGCCCTGCATGAAATAGAGGGCATCAAGGAATCAATCAAGAAACAGGAAGATGGAATTCTGGAAGTAATGGAACAGAGCGATACCCTCAAGAAAACGCTGAAAAAAACGGAAGAGATCCTGAAAAAAATCAGAGGAGAGTATGGCCGGAAGAAAAAGCAGCTTGATGATGAGCTCACGTGCTATCTGGAGGAAGTCGAGGAACAAAAAGTGCTGAGAACATCTCTGGCTGACGCAGTAAATCCCCAAGCCCTCCTCGATTACACTAAGCTCAGGGAGGCCAAAAACGGCCTTGCCGTGGTTGCGGCCCAATACGAGCGGTGTATGGGATGTAATATGAAAATCCCGCCCCAGACCTACAATCTGGTTATCACCAGCACGGAGATTATTCACTGCCCCAGCTGCAGACGCATGCTGTACATAGAGCCTGAGCCGGAAAACGTGACGCAGTCACCAGCCGGTAACTGATACCATGAAAAAATTTGCGCCGGAGCAGGTCTATCAGGTTGTTGAAAAACTTGTTTTCTCCCAGGCTGGTCAAAAACATCCGGATGCAAGGCGCGCGATATCGTGAGGAATGAGGCGTACTGTACCGTACGTCGCAATGACGAAGGATGAGCGCAACGAAGCAGCTGGGTGCTTTTCAACAGCCTACTATATCAAGAACGTTTCACGCGGCTACACGACCGGGCAGATGCGTTAAAATCCGGCACCGATGATTTCCCTGTTGTCTGAGGAATTCCATGTCGTTCACCCCCATGATACGCCAGTATCAGGCAATTAAAAAAACCCTTTCTGATAATACCATCCTTTTTTTCCGGCTGGGAGATTTCTATGAGATGTTTTTTGAGGATGCCCAGCGCGCTTCTGCCATTCTCGATATAACACTTACCGGAAGGGAAGGCGGCGGCGATAGCCGTGTTCCCATGTGCGGCGTGCCCTACCATGCAGCGCAAGGATATATCAACAAACTTACCCGGGAGGGATTTAAGGTTGCGGTATGCGAACAGGTTGAGGATCCAAAGCTTGCCAAAGGCATTGTTAAACGGGAAATTGTGCGCATGGTGACGCCGGCAACAAACCTTGAGGATGAAACCGGCGAGCGCAATGAACTAAATTATATTGCAGCCCTGAACCAGCGGCAGGGACGCTGGGGGCTTGCCTACCTTGATCTTGCTACTGGCAGCTTTCGGGTCGGCGAGTTTGCAGCTGCGCAGGAGCTTCAGGCCGAGATCGTGCGCCTGCAGCCGCGGGAGCTGGTCATCTCCAAGCAGGGAGAAAAAAATACTTTAAGCGGATTCACTCTTGAACAGGAATATAACTGGGTAGTAAATGAATACGATGACTGGATCTTTGATGCTGATGAGGCCGGCAATCGCATCCTTGAGCAGTTTCATATCACATCGCTCGGCAGCCTGGGCATTGCGGAGATGCCTGCCGGGATTGCTTCTGCCGGTGCGCTTCTCTATTATCTTAAAGATAACCTGCATAAATCTCTCGCGCACCTGAAAAAGCCGCTCCCGTTTTATGCCACTGACTATATGGTCCTGGATAAACCCACGCTGAAAAATCTTGAGCTTATTGCCATCACCCCTGAGCCGAAACAGGCGCTTTCGCTCTGCCGGATTCTTGATGAAACCATGACCCCGCTCGGCGCCCGGCTCCTGTCCCAGTGGGTCAGGCAGCCCCTTATTGATGCGGCATTGATACGGGAACGCCTGAACGCCGTAGAGGAGCTGGTCTGCGACCAGTCGACACTGGGCCGGCTGCGCAATCATCTAAAATCAATACGGGACATTGAACGGCTCATTGCCCGGATTAACTGTGCCACCCCTTCAGCCCGGGATATTGTCGCGCTGGGAAGTTCCCTTGAAATTGTTCCCGCGGTGCAGGAAGCGGTTATTGGCTGCACCGGCTCTCTTATCCGCACCCAGGCGGGAAACCTCTGGGCCCTGCCGCAGGTAACGGAGCGCATCCGCAGCGCCTTTGTTGAGAACCCGCCGTTCGGGGTGAAGGACGGAGGGCTCATCAGAGCGGGATTCAGTCCGGAGCTTGATGAACTGCGCGCCATCTCCCGCAAGGCAAAGGATTGGATTGCCGCCCTGCAGGCTCAGGAAATAGAGAAGACCAACATCAAATCGCTTAAAATCAAATTCAATAAAGTGTTTGGCTATTATATCGAGGTCACCAAGGCAAACCTCTCCATGATTCCCGCCTACTATCAAAGGAAGCAGACCCTGGTCAATGCTGAGCGCTTTACCATCCCGGAGCTGAAGGAGTATGAGGAGAAGATCCTCGGGGCGGAAGAGCGTGCCTGCGAGCTTGAGTACCGGCTTTTTGAAGAGGTGCGGGGCTTTGTCCTGCAGAATGTTACAGAAATCCAGACAACTGCTGAAGCTGTTGCCATCCTTGATGTTATTGCCTCGCTTGCTGCTGCGGCGCTGAAGAACAACTATACTAAACCTGAAGTGTCTGACAGTGCAATCATATCCATCACCGGAGGGCGCCACCCTGTTGTTGAGCGCATGCTGGGGCCCGGGCGGTTTGTGGAAAATGATGTGCACCTTGACCCCGGCGACAGCCAGCTGCACATCATCACCGGCCCCAACATGGCCGGTAAATCAACCTTTATCCGGCAGGTGGCGCTCATTGTGCTCATGGCACAGATGGGCTCTTTTGTGCCGGCAGGAGAGGCCCGGATCGGCGTTGTTGACCGCGTGTTTACCCGCATCGGAGCGGCTGACAATATTGCCCGCGGCGAAAGCACCTTTATGGTGGAGATGAACGAGACCGCCAATATCCTGCACAACGCAACCTCACGCAGCCTGCTTATTTTTGATGAGATCGGCCGGGGGACCTCAACCTTTGACGGCATCAGCATTGCCTGGGCCGTGTGCGAGTACCTGCATCAGCATGCCGCGGTGCGCCCTAAAACCCTCTTTGCCACTCACTACCATGAGCTTACTGAGCTCGGCGACCGCAGTGACGGAATTAAAAACTATAACGTCACGGTAAAGGAGCTTAGCGAAGGGATTATTTTTTTGCGCAAGGTTGTCCCCGGAGGAGCTGACCGGAGCTACGGCATTCATGTGGCAAAACTTGCCGGGCTGCCGCAGGAAGTTATCAGTCGCGCGCAGGAGATACTTTTGTGCCTGGAAGAGGAGCGCATAACAGAACTGTCAGTCTCTAAAATTTTAGAGAAGCGAAGAGAAGAGCGATCCCAGCCCGCTCCGCCCCTTCTTAACCTTATAGACAGGGGAAAAGAGCGGGAGATGATATTTGAACAGCTGCTGCCGGAGGTGGCCACCCCTGAACACCAGGCAATTCTTCGCGACATACAGGCTCTTGACCCGCTGTCGCTTACGCCGCTTGAAGCGCTCATTAAAATTACCCAGTGGAAACAGGAGTTGTCAGAAACAGCGGGCACAGATGATGATAAAAAAAATATCGGGTGAACCTTTTTCTGGACATGAGGACCTATGGGCCGGATAA
>JAPLIX010000552.1 GCA_026388865.1 Pseudomonadota bacterium
AATGGTATTTGCTTATTTTCAGGATGAGCAACCCGATACAGCGCAGGAAGTTATCCGCATCTTAACCTGCCCTGAAAGAAAAGCTGCATAACTATAAAAATTAATTTTAGAAAGGAGCCAGATATGAATTCAATTACTACACTTGGTAATGTCTATGAGAGGGTTGATGACCTATCAAAACATTGTTTTGATACATTAACCCCGGTTGAGGATATTTTCTTTGATAGTCTTGGGACAGTAAAGATAGCAAATGAACCACACCCGGTTAAACCAATAGCACAGCAGTCATTTGCCTGCCGTTTAGGTATTCCAATCCAGTACTTAAGAAGATGCCCACCGGAAGTACAGGCATATAACCTCAATCACTGGATAAAGGAAGAAAAGAACGAAAAACTCTTTGTCAGGTTTGATGGCGAAGAGGTAAGGGCACTCTTTACCCCGAAGTATAAGCCGGTTGATAACTTTGAAGTGCTGGAAAGAATGGATTCCCTTGGTTATGTATCAAGCACACCGGTACAATGTCATCTTGATGCGGAGTTCATGTCCCTGAGCATTCTTGATGGAAAGAACTCATTCAAAATTAATGGCGACAAGATCACACCCGGAATTTCCATTTCCAATTCTGAAGTGGGCCTTGCATCACTTTCAATCGCAGCATTCTTTTTAAGGCTTATCTGTACCAATGGTCTGGTATCTAAAACGGAAATTGCTGCATCATATAAACACGTATCAACCAAAATACTTGATAAGTTCCCGGAAGCTCTGGAGCAGGTTTCACTTGAACTTGCAAATCAGTGAGAACAATTTCAAATCTCTGTGGAGAGTAAGGTTGATGATCCGCTGGCGACAATAAACAAATTCAACAGCCAGTTTCTGTTAGGTGCAACTGAGAAAGAAGCGGTTGAGTGGGGCAATGCCGTTTGAGGTGGGAAACACCATGTTTCACGTCGTTAATGTTTATACAAAAGCAGCTCAGTATGAACCCCTGTCAGCTGAGTCAAAATTCAGGCTTCAGAAAACAGGAGGTCAAATCCTCTCCATGCTGCAACACTGACCGGAAGGGGGAACAATATGGCAATTGACCAAATAGCAAACTGGCAGATATTTGCAAAACATATGGAGGAGTATATCCGGAAACATACTGTAGAGAAATATACCGCAGATGGTAATGCCGGATATGATCTGATGGCATTAACTAATAGCCCCCTTATATGCATTTGGAATGTTCTGAAATACGCATTCCGTATCTGGAAGAACCGGATGAAACCCCATGATCTGGAGAAGATAGTACACTATGCTGAGATGGCGTGGACGATGGCGGAGGGGAAGATTATCAGGAATGGGGAGGCTGGGCAGAGGGTTCCCTATAAGGTGATTCCGAGCAGAAACGCTATAGACCGATAGGTGGATTGTGGGAAGGCAGGATCTCTCAAGAAGGGGTTCTGCCTTTTATCATTTTTTTATGTTGATTTTAATTGAAATTCAGAGGGGTTAAAAGTATATCTCAATCTTATAGGAATCCCCGGGTTGCCGTATTGCTTGGAAAAAAGAGCGGAAACGTTCAAGAAGCTGTTGGTTATAATAATAAATTCGGTTATCAAGGAGAAGGCCAACCTCTGCAAGCTCAAGCACCGCAAGTAGCATCCCGATCACAGTACCAGCGTAGTTTTTAGCCATCCATATTTCCTCTCAAATCATCAAAAATAAGTTTGATAATATGATTAATACTTTTAATGCATTCATTTCTATTTTTTATAATGCCGTTAATCCATGTGATCACATGCGTGGTGTATACGGAAAATATCAGGTTTGCAATATACTGTGCATCAGCATTCTTATTAATTTCATTTTTCTTCTTGCCCATCTCAATAACTTTAAAAAATCGCCTAATCATATTAAATTCATTTATGTTACTTTTTTTCCCGACCTTACCAATTCGCTCTTGGGCAACGACTTTTGCAAACGCTTTATTTTGAAAAGTAGCTTTTAAATAACTAGCGATAATCTTCTCAATCCGCTCAATAGCTGTATGTTCTAGGAAATCATACTCATCAACTTCCTTACCGGCTTTTTCTATTTGATTATCTATAAAATATAAAATAACATCCTCTTTTTTAGGGAAATAATTATAAAACGTCCCTGTTGCAACGTTTGCTTGTTGAGCAATATCTTTAATTCGTGTTTTTTCAAAACCCTTGTTGGAAAAAAGTTTCATAGCTGCCTTTACGATACTTTCCTTATTATTTCTTTTAATTGCCTGACGCTTTCCACTCATGCTTTTCAAATCCTTTCCACTAAAAATATTTTTTAACTTATAGGTTTTCTAAGGTAAAGTCAAGTAAAAAAAGAACCAGTAAATGAACCAGTTCATTTAAAATTGAATCAATTCATTTTTTACTTGACACGATAAAACTGGCCATGGTATTTGATAAATTAATTTAAGGTACTAGTCTTATTCGTAGTAAAAATCCAATACAGCGCTTTTCCCCTGACATAGAAGCTACGATAAGCTTTTTAATAGTAATTATAAAAACCGGAGGTAAAATGGGTTATTTTAATTGTATTTCCTCATGCGTGTTTTGTAATTTAGTCAGTATTCCTCCCTCAAAAGCTTCATTAATAAAATCCTCATTTAAGCCCATAAAAACTAATTACCATAGAATTTATATAAAATTTTATAGTCATAATAATACATTTAAGACTCACTGTGGCCTAAACAGTATCAAAAGTTTTTTCTTGAGCAGTACATTGAGGTCAAATCAAAGACTTAAATGCATATATTTTTCATTTATTTATTTGTTTTTATTATTGGCGTTTGGCTGCAAAATATCTAATGAAAAAACAAGTGAAGTTATTCAAGTAAATTCTTTTAGTAAAAAAATTGTTACTATGGAACAGTTATTTGGTGTTGCAGCACATGGAAGTAAGAGCGCATGGATAGTCGGTAGCGAGGGTATAATTTTACATACGAGTGATGGGGGAATAAACTGGGAAACTCAGAAAGCTCCAGTTGAATCAGATCTCTATGATGCATGTTTTGTTGATGATCAAACGGGATGGGTGGTAGGTAAATTTGGCATCATTTTACATACAAAAGACGGAGGGAAAAGCTGGGAAAAGCAAACTTCTGATACGAAGAACCGATTATTTTCGGTTCATTTCATAAATAGAGATACCGGATGGACCGTGGGAACCATGGGCACTATATTACATACTACGGATGCTGGAAATAACTGGATTAAACAAGGAGTAGGTGAGGATAAATATTACAATGCCGTCTTTTTTGTTGATGGCCAGCGGGGATGGATAGTAGGAGAGGCAAGTGTCATCTATCACACTGAAGACGCTGGTAATAGCTGGATTCGCTACGAGTGTAAGGAGTTAATTCCAAAGGAACAAGTTGATGACTTTCCACCGCCACCTCCTCAACTCTATGATGTCTTCTTTAGTAATGCTACTACCGGATGGATTACAGGAATGGATGGGGTGATTATTAAGACTGATGATGGAGGAAAAAGCTGGAAAAAGCTTCAGAGCACTGCGGCGTTTAGCCTTTTCAAGATCTTCGTGGTTGGGGATAAAGGCTGGGCTATCGGGGAAAGGGGGCAGTATCTCGTATCTACTGATGCCGGGAATAGCTGGAAAAAACAGGAAGATGCAATGAAGACTAGGTTCTGGTTAAGGGATATGATTTTTACTGATGCATCTCATGGATGGGTGGTTGGTGCATCGGGGATTATTGCTTCTACAGATAATGGTGGAAGAACTTGGAAGAATATTTCCGGGATATTCATTCAATAGAAGAAGGGTTTTGGATATGCACAAATTTGCGTCATGGATAATCAAGTATCGCCTGTTAACTTTGGCAATAATTATAATTATTACTCTTTTCTGGGCATACGAGTTAACAAAATTAAATATACATACTAATTTTGAAAGCTTATTACCACAGACCCACCCTTACGTAAAAGTCCACAATTGGTGTCGGGAGGTCTTTGGCGGGGCAAACTTTTTGGTGATGATGCTCGAGGTTAAGGAAGCGGATATTTTTAATAAAAAAACACTTGGCAAGATAAAGTATATCACTGAAGAACTGGAAAAAGTTCCTGGTATTGATCGCTATAAGGTTCTCTCCATTTCTCAGAAAAAGATGAAAGATTTTACAGTGACCTCCTGGGGTTTTAATTTTGTGCCTCTTATGTGGCCAGATATTCCTCAAACTGGAAAAGACATGGTGGCATTAAAAAATTCTATTTGGTCAAATCCTACTTATTACGGCAGTTTTGTTTCTTTTGATTCAAAGAAATCTCTCATACTGGCTGACTTTTTTGAAAAAGACTTAGATTATACGCTGGTCTATCAGAAGTTGAGCAAGATACGAGCTGAAGTAGAAGATAATAACCATATTTTGTC
>JAPLIX010000332.1 GCA_026388865.1 Pseudomonadota bacterium
ACCTGGTTTAAAAGGGAGAACACGTTCCCGCCGCAGTATCAGCCGTTCAATATCTGGGATATCGATGTCAATCCCGCCGTGCCGGATGAAATATGGGCGACATCACGCAAGGCTGGCCTCTCACCGGAAGGCAGAATCTTTATGACCATGGATGGCGGAAACCAGTGGTGGTCGTGGAATGCAGGTCTGTGGCATGACGGCCAGCCGTACTATTTTTCATTCCTTGATGAAATTATCATCCATCCCCAAAATTCCAATCTTATTTTTTCCGCCGACGGGTATGGCGTGCTGCGCAAGCAGGACGGCACCAATACTGCCACCGGATGGTCCTGGGTGACTGACACAACGGGCTGCCGCGCCCTGTGTATAGCTCCGGGCTATCCATACCCCATTTATGCAGGGCTGGTGAACAGCGTGGCAAAAAGTATTGACAGCGGTGATTCCTGGGATTATTTTGACCGGCCGGGAGAGTTTCTCTGCCTTGCTGCTCCCGCTGACAATCCTGATATTCTCTTTGGCGGCGATGTGAATCGGGGGGTATTTAAAAGCGCAGACGGAGCCCAAACCTGGGAGCCGAAGAATGAAGGAATCCGATCAAACCAGGTTTTCGCCATTGATGTTTCTCCGTTGAGCGCCAGTACCTTTGTTGCAGGAACGCTGTCCGGTGTTTACCGGCAAACAGGCGGCACGCAATGGACCCGGGTCAATGAGTCGATTGCCTATGCAGTCAGTTTTCACCCGTTACACGACAATATCATCTTTGCCGGATTTGGCTGGGAGTTGGGGAAAAGTACGGACAATGGCGCTACCTGGACCTATACCGATGTCTCAGATAAAAGTGACGGGCATAAAGTCAGCTCCATAGCAATTTCAAAGTCTAATCCGGATATAATCTGTGCCGGTATCTCTTTCTCTTCAGGTAAAAGAGGTGAGGTCATAAAAAGCACTGACGGCGGCACAATGTATAGCATGCTCTGGGAAACCACGGTGCCCGTCAATGCGGTCAAGCTCCATCCGGCAAACACGCAGATTCTTTTTGCGGGGACCGGCAGTTTTTATGCCCCTGTTGCGCCCGGAGCCATTTATAAAAGCATAGATGGCGGTAAAACTTTTGTCCCTGCCTCGTCTCAACAGCTCACCGTTAACAGTATTGCCATCTCTCCATCAAATCCTGACCTCCTCTATATCGGGTGCGGCGCAAGTAATAACAGCGATACGGGAATATATAAAAGCACCGACGCTGGCATAACCTGGGACCTGAAAATCAAGGGGTTGCCGAGAGGAAAAGATGGGAAGCCGGCATTTGCCGTTACCGGTGTAAAAATCGACGCCGCAAATTCTGATATCGTATACGCATCGCTGTACCGGCACGGGATTTATGTAAGCCTGGACGGCGGTAATTACTGGACCTGTGCCGGGCTATCAGACTATATAATGTTTGATGTAAACAGCGGGCCTGCTGCCGCGCGCGTTGCCGGCGGCTTTAAGCAAAAAGGTCTCATACAGAACCTCCCCTCTTCCACTATTCTTGCGGGAACTGCCAGCGGCATGTTCAAGTGCTCATCGTCCGGCATTGGTTTGCTCTCCGGTACTATTACTGCTCAAGACACCGGGAGCACGGTCGATAATGCCGCAGTGTCTTCCTCCAGCGGTAGCTCCTGCGCCAGCAGCGAGGGCTTTTATTCATTAATGATGCCTGCCGGTGTGCATGATATCGAGGTTGCAGCCGACGGCTACGACAACGCTTCGCTCTTCGGGATTACGGTCAATGCCGGTGAAATGGTTACCCGCGATATAACTCTTTCTACGGGTACCGGTGATGATGGCGGCTGCGCTGCGACAGAGCTTCTAAAGAACAGCACCGGCAGGAAACACCTCCCCATGCTGCGGGCCTTCAGGGATGCTGTTTTGAAAAAATCGCCGGCGGGAAACAGGTTGGTTTCATTATACTACGCGACCGGAAGCGAAGTACGGAACGTGCTGAAGAGAAACCCGCAGCTGCGGGCGTGCGCTGTACTGCTCCTGCAAAATGCCATACCCGTTGTGCTCTCGTCCCTGGCCACGAAATCAGTATCAATACCCTCGTCCCTTCTCAATGAAGCAAGCTGTTTTCTCTTTGACCTTGAGCAGGCATCCCCTGCCCGTCTGAAAGCGCGGATCAATAAATTAAGGAGGGAAATGAAGGATGAGAGCTTTTTAAGTTTTGCGAATTCCCGCTGAAACGGGTAACGAAACACCGCTGCCTGCGTGGCTGCTTTCTTAACTCTCCTGTCGGGGCTTGAGCATCCGGAACAGGGAAAATATTTTTTTAAGCTCTTCCGGGAAATGAGCTTCGATAACCTTCATCGTCCCCGGACCAGCCTGCCGGCTTATCGCCTCCGGCGCAGGGAACATCCCTGCCTCAGGAATCTGCAGCAGCAGGAATCCGCTCGTCTCTGTCTCTGCATAGATGTGCGGCATCTGAATGGGCAGCCCCGCGAGCTTCAGCGCATTGATTGCTGCCCACATGCTCTCA
>JAPLIX010000523.1 GCA_026388865.1 Pseudomonadota bacterium
ATCTGGATTACAATAAATTCTATAGCTCTTCTTCGCCAGACGTTTGATCCATATCCTTATATTCTTCTGAATCTTGTCCTATCCTGTCTTGCTGCTATACAGGCTCCCATTATTATGATGAGCCAAAATCGACAGGAGGCAAGAGACCGGCTGCAATCTGAAAATGACTATAAGGTTAATTTGAAGGCTGAGCTAGAAATCCGTCACCTGAATGCAAAGATGGACCAGTTACTCAACCACCAGTGGCAACGGCTAATGGAAATCCAGGATGTTCAAATGGAACTTATGGAAGAACTCATGCTGAAACGGCAACCTCTTTAATATGGCCCTGCTTTTTTGCTATATATTGGGGTGTCATCTTATTGCTCAAAATTCATGCTTCTGCTATGATTTTTTTAAACTGCCATTCACGCTTTGTAAAAGAAGTTCGCAATGTATTTCTACTGACTCACTTCTCTTGCTGTTGATACATAAGCTGCAGTTTTTTCTGTAATACCCACCACAAGATGTTTAATGGTTTCAAAGATGCCGAAAACCATTAGAGGGCCTTTTATATCATCCGCTGATGCCTCTTTATTTGCTTCTGTTCATACATCAGTTTATCACCGAGTTCCAGAAGTTCATCAAGAGAACACGGACTTCCCGGATCGTATTGGGTTATGCCGAAGCTGATAGACAGCTTGTAACGTCTGTTTGTCTGTAAATTGTGGGCATTCAAATTTTCCTGCAACCGCTCCACGATCTTTTCCCTGCTATTATCTGTGGATTCAAAAACCAATCCCACAAACTCATCGCCACTCAATCGGGCAATAACATCAGAAGCACGGAAGGAGCTTTTCAAGATGTGTGCCGTATCAATTAATGCCTGGTCGCCCTCCTTATGACCTAAGGCATCATTAATCCATTTCATGTTATCCATGTCAACATACAGCAAAGCCAACCTTTGTTTTAAACGGTCAGCGATTTTAATTTGCTGAGCTGCCAAAATAAAAAATCCGCGGTGGTTATTTAATCCGGTTAACTCATCCCGCAGCAACAATTCCCGCATTGTATCTTCTGCCTTCGCTTGTATAATAACTGCATATAACAGGCAAAATACTACAACTAACGCTAAGAAAGCTATGAGCACGTAGGTGATCAACACGTTTCTTAGGTTTTTGTTTCTTTCGGCAAAAGCCATAGTGGCGGGTTGAGTGACAACAACACCCCATCCATATTGTGATACAGGTTCGTATGCAGCAACCCTCTCTTCTTTTTCAACAGGGTTGTAATTCAGCTCTGCACCGCCAACCCCCTTCAGTGACTTCTGGACAATTCGCACCGACGAAAAATCTATGATATTCTTTTTGGGATTTAATTTGGGATGAGAGACGATGTGTCCATACTGGTCCACAATATATATAAAGCCATCAACACCCGCAGATGCTTTCTTAATCCAGTCGGCAAAGATTTCCAGATTCAATTGTAATTGTAAAATACCAATCACCTTTTGCTCTTTATTGCCTAACAAAGAAGCTGTCGAGGCAAGGGAATTTCCGGTTTTGACGGGGATAACTATAGACACAACATTTATTTTCGGCACCGCACTTCTTTGATACACACCTGAGACATGGAATTGCCAGTTTCTCTTTATGGCAATGTACCATTCCTTATCAGCCCTTGTTTGTCCTGTAACTCCGGCAGCCGGCATATCTGCTTTGATGTTGGCATTTGGGTCATATAAAACTACCCGTTCAATAGACGGAAAATTATTTGAGACGCGGCCCAGAATATTCATCGCCTCTGTCCAGTTCCCCTTGCCAATTTCTTCAATAAACCGGGGCCTTGTCGCCAGGGAGGTACCTAAATCTACCATGCCATCAAGTCGTTCATCAACAATCGTAGCTGCAAGGGAAGCTAGGGATTTTTTCTGGGATAGTATTGAGCTGGTGGATTCAGACTGCAGTCTGATATAACTGAACAAGGCTAAGAATATGACGGGAGAGATGAAAATCAGGGAAAATAGCAGACGGTAAAATAATGCCCATTTTGCTTTAGTTAAGAGATTGGAGAGATGCGCGCTCAATCGTGAGAGCATATATAAGATCTCCAAATTAATAACCTGTTTAATAGAGACAGCGGGGGTGTTGAAAAAGTCTCCCTGAGAAATGATTATATGATATGCTGCAGAGCAAAATCAAACATAATCATGGAGACACAATGATAGGCAAGCAGGACGAAGGTAGCGGCACTTATTTATAGCAGGAGACATCGATCAGTTCATCCCTGAAGATCACATACTACGGAGCGTAGATAGAATACTTGATTTGAGCTGGTTGCGAGAAGATTTATAAGGCAGTGTCAGCGGCGGCTCTGCCTTTTCTGCACCTACATCTTGGGGTACGCTATTATAAGAAAAAATCATGCTTGCTGCTATCAAGCGCAATTCTCACTCTGCTTAAACAATTCAACATTTCATTAAGAAGTTATCTCTAATATGTCAGATCGATTTCAAATTACTGCTATACTGCTGTCATATTCAATCTAAGTTATTACAATTTAGGGCAGGGGGATTATTTATCTTTCAGCTCTTCCAGGAGCCTGGCTGCGGCGGCTTTGTCCGCCTG
>JAPLIX010000382.1 GCA_026388865.1 Pseudomonadota bacterium
ACGGGGCATGATAATATCAAACACCAGCAGGTCTATCTCCTGCGCGTGCTCTGTAAATACCTGAACTGCCTGCGCGCCGTCTTCCGCCTCATAAACCGTATAACCATACTGGCTTAGAATATTTATTATGAGTTCTTTGACGGCTGCATCATCTTCAGCCACCAGAATCGTCTCTGTGCCCTCCGGCATCAGTTCATTTCTTTTTCCCGTCTTTTCATTCTCAGCTTTTGTGTCCGGTTCCAAAAGCGGCAGATAGATTTTAAAGGTGGTGCCTGTGCCCGGCTCGCTGTAGCAGTTGATAAAACCGTTATGCTGCTTTACGATACCATAGGCAGTTGAAAGCCCCAGGCCGGTGCCTTTGCCCACTTCCTTGGTGGTAAAAAAAGGCTCAAAGATTTTCCCCTGCAGGGCTTTGTCCATACCGGCACCAGTATCGCTTACGGTTAGCAAAGCATAATCGCCAAGTACGCCATAGCCGTGCTCTGTAATGTATGTATCATCTATTTCGGTTATGTCAGTAGTGATGGTCAGGTGACCGCCTCCAGGCATGGCATCGCGGGCGTTGGTGGCAAGGTTGAACAGTATCTGGTCTATCTGTCCGGCATCTGCCATGATCAGGGGGTCCCTGCCGGTAAAAACGGTTTCAAGGGTAATATCCTCACCGAGCAGGCGCACTAAAAGCTTTGCGACGCCTGATACCAGATCATTAATCTTAACCTGCTTGACGCTCAGGGTCTGCTTTCTGCTGAAGGCAAGCAGGCTGTGCACCAGGGTGGCAGCCCGCTCAGAGGAAGAAAGAATGTGCTCAACATGCGAATACAGGGGGTCAGCAGCGCTCATTTTCGTCTGCAGGAGATTGGCGTAACCCATTATTGCCGCCAGTATATTATTGAAATCATGGGCTATGCCGCCGGCCAGGTGCCCGACGGTCTCCATCTTCTGCGACTGGAAGAGCTGTGCGCGCAGCTTCTCCTTCTCTGCTTCAGCGCGCTTGCGCTCGGTGATGTCCCTGACCACATGGACGGCGCCGACAAGCTGGCCGTCCTTATTCAGGAAGGGGTCCACGTTGATTTCAAAACAGCTCCCGCCGATTTGCAGCTCCTGGCTCTCGTGGTACAGACTCTTTTTCGCACGAATAATCGGGCATTCAGGGATCGGTTGCGTCGTACCGTGCACGATCTCCCAGCAGTGTTTACCCACCATCTCTGCACAGGGTCTGTTGAAAATATGCTCCGCCGTCTTATTCGAGCGCAATACCCAAAAATCTTTATCCAGAATCCAGATGGCCTCGCTCATGGAATCGAAAGTGCGTTTCCACTCCTGCGCCATCCAGACGATCGCTTCCTCCGCTCTCTTGCGCTCGGTGATGTCGCGGGCTATGGAGATTGCGGCCTGTCTGCCAAGATAATTGAAAAGACGGACACTGCTTTCCGTGGGTATTTTATTGCCATCTTTGGTAACGTGAACCGTTTCAATAATGACCTCTCCCGTGGATACAAGCCTCTCCCGTGCAGCGGAAATTGTCTCGTATGCTTCCGGTGTTGTGATGTCCCGGGGAGACAGGGCCAGCAGTTCTTCTCTGGTGTAGCCCAGCCGCTTGCAGGCAACATCGTTGACCTGGCTGAAACTGCCGGGCACCCCGGCCTCTTCGACGT
>JAPLIX010000229.1 GCA_026388865.1 Pseudomonadota bacterium
ATTACGCGGGTCATCCCGGAATGCTGAGGACATACAAGAAAAGCTGAATGCAATAAAAAAATATATAGCAAGAGGAACGCTTATAGATAAAATAGATACCGTTTTAGAGATTACAGCTGCATTGAAACCGGGTAAGGCCACCATTAAAGAGAAAGAATACTGCGGGAAAGTAATGACTGATCTTATTGTTTATACAACCAAATCAAAAGAACAGTTCCTTTGGCCAAAATTAATTGAAGCTATTACCATACTGTTCGACACCGGCTGGATAAAAAAAGGTGATGTAAAAAAAGCGTTTGTATATGCCTACCACAATACCTGATTACTGCTATAAGCCTAGCGCCGGATTTGTACCGCTTCATCCGGCGGAACCCTTACAACATCTGATGCAAACGCCAAGCGGGCGGCGATATGTCCCAGGCATCCATGAGGTTCAGTAAATTGTAATAAGAAATTTACACCCTTTTTAATGTTCAGTTCATGGTTTTGCTTTATGGCTCTTATAAAAACTTAAAAAATCATTTGGCGATAGTGCTTTTACGCCGCAGCATAATTTAGAGGGAAAGTGAGAGCGGTTTCCGGTGACAAGACACGCTGCCTGTCCTGCAATGGCAGCCTGCAGAAACGGTTCATCATCCTGGTGCGGCAGTGCATTGGGCAGCGGAGAAGAAGCCACGACCGTGCCGCTGTGCCTGATATAGTCAAGCAGGGCTATAATGCTATCTTTCTTAAATCTGAATTTGGGCCGCAGCAGAACTTCATGATATTCAGAAAGTATGCGCGCATCAAAGCTCAGCGTCAGTTCCCCGGATGAAACCATCCTGACCATCTCCCCGCAGGGTCCGGTAGGTATCAGCAAACCTGCAACCAGCACATTGGTATCCAGAACGATATTCATCGCGCACGCTTTCTGCGGACTGTTTTTATTTCAGTGTTAATTTCTTCCAGAGACATGTTACTGGTCCCCCGTGCAACAGACTGCTGCTGCAAGCCGGCTACTGCCTCAACCGCCCGGGCCCGCCGGAATGCCGACAAAGATTCCTCAAGGGTCGATTCATTGATTGCGGCAAGAATCGCAATCGGTCTTCCATTGTTGGTGATAACCATTTCCCGTTCCACCGGCAATTCCTTCCAAACCTGTGCTGCCCTGGTTCTCAAGTCACGCACGCTTACTATTTTCATACTCTGTATCCTCCAATTGTGTATTTAATTATGTATACAATTGTTCTCGTTGTCAAGATATATAGTGCTCGCTGCTCCGGGCCATCCGCCCCGCCTTATTACTTGCTGCTTGACTTTGGGATACAATATATTAATTACTCTAAGAGCAAACAGCTTGCAGCTCTATTGTTAATTATGGAAACTCAAATGAACAGCAGCAATAGCATTCCCGACCGCACTGCCTGCTTCCAGCTCATGGAGCGCTACCAGATGCTTCCCCATATCCGGGAGCACTGCCATATCGTTTCCCGAGTGGCGCTGGCGCTGGCAAATGAATTGAATAAAAACGGCGAGCAGCTTAATCTCCACGAGATCGAGGCGGCCGCACTGCTGCATGACATCACAAAAACAAAAAGCATCCACTCCCGTGAAAACCACGCCGAGACCGGCGCGCACCTGCTGCGCTCCCTCGGCTATGAGCGCATTGCGCAGATAGTGAATGCCCATATCTCGGTCCCGGTCATGGATGCCAGCGGCAGGGTGACCGAAGAAGAAGTGGTAAATTATGCGGATAAGCGGGTGCGGCACTCGACCGTTGTCAGTCTGGAGCAGCGCTTTGAAGACCTCATGCAGAGGTATGGCAGGCACCGGGAGTCGCAGCACTATATCATGCTGCAGAAAATAAAAACCAGAACTCTCGAAGATAAGATCTTCTCTCGTATACATGGATCCCCCGCTCACCTCCCTGAACTCATAGCCCCCGGTTAGAAAATACCCTTATTATACTTGACAATGGTCGCAGATTGACTACACTGCAAATTAGACATATATCTACAGCAGCACTCCAGCACATTCACAACGTACACAACGCAGCAGGCACAACTAACCCTGGAATGGGAGGGGAATATGTACATGAAGGAACTGATAAGAGAAATTGTTACAGCGCTGGTGGATAATCCTGAACAGGTGCACATCACCGAAATAGTAGGGGAAAAAACAGCGGTCATCGAACTGCGGGTTGCCCAAACCGATTTCGGCAAAGTCATCGGAAAAAAAGGAAGAACGGCACAATCAATACGGACCATTCTGAGTGCTGCTTCTGCCAAACAGGAGCGACGCTGTATCCTGGAAATTCTTGAATAGTTTTTGTATGCAGAGAAGGAGAGCCCGCCCATAGGGGCTCTTTTTTTTAATTAATGCCTGTATTTTCTTCTCACCAGCACGTTACATTCATTCAACCCGAATTATACAGAGCGTATTGCTATGAATGCAGTGCCTATTGACGGACGGACAACTATCTGTGCGGTGATCGGCAATCCTATCGAGCATTCGCTGTCACCTGCCATTCACAACGCTGCCTTTGCCGCACGCGGCATCAACGGGGCCTATGTTGCTTTTAACGTTACGCATCTCAAAAAAGCAATCGAGGGCATCAGGGGGCTGGGGATCAGAGGAGTCAGCGTAACCATCCCGCACAAAATTGCGGTCATGCCGCTGCTTGACACCATTGATGAAACAGCCCGCACTATCGGCAGCATCAATACGATTGTCAATACCGGCGGGCATCTTGCCGGCTATAACAGCGATGGTACCGGAGCTCTCCAGGCATTGCGCGATGCAGGCTGCAACCCAACAGGAAAACGGGTAACCATTCTGGGCTCCGGGGGTGCTGCACGGGCCATTGCCGTCACCATGTCATTACAGGCTCCTCCTGCAGCACTCACGCTTCTGGGCATTATACCGGAAGAGCTTGCGCTGCTATCCTCTGACATTGCAGCCACAGGCGCCCTAGAGCCGGCGCTGGGGGTGATCTCTGCGGAGGGATTGACTGCCGCACTGCAGCACTGTGACCTGCTGGTCAACGCTACACCTGTAGGCATGTATCCGCAGACTGATGAATCGTTAATCCCCCGCGACCTGTTGCTAAAGCAGCCGGCTGTTTTTGATATAGTGTATAATCCGCGTAAAACTAAATTACTCAGAGACGCGCTGCAGGCAGGATGCAGAGTTGTCTCAGGGATAGAGATGTTTCTCAACCAGGCTGCTATTCAGTTCACCCTCTGGACCGGGCAGCCGGCTCCGGTTGAGGTAATGCGGGCAGTGCTGGATAAACATTTTACATGATATAGGTCGCTGATGTACGCAGATGAATGCAGATATTTCTCATACTTTCAGAATATCATCTGCGCTGCTCCAAAACAGGTAATCGTCTTCTTAATGAATTTTTTTTTATCCTGATAATCGGCGCAAATCTGCGTCCCTTAAAGTAAACGTATGAACATCGTGCTCATCGGCTATCGCGGAACCGGTAAAACAGCTGTTGGCAAAGAGCTTTCCCATAAGCTGAGCTGGCCTCTTTTTCAATTGGATGCAATCATTGTGGAACATGAGGGCTGTTCAATTCCTGCTATTGTTGAGCAGCACGGCTGGAATTATTTCCGCGACCGGGAAGCAAAACTATTGCAGGAAGTTGCTGCAAAGGATACCTGCATTATTGATACCGGCGGCGGCGTTGTCCTCAGGCAGGAAAATATTGACCGGCTGAAAAAAAATGGCATCCTGTTCTTGCTGACCGCTGACCCGGAGACCATCACGGGCCGTATACAGGATAACACCAATCGCCCTTCGCTCACATCGGGGAAGTCGTTCACTGAAGAAGTGGCAGAGGTGTTGCAGCAGCGGCTGCCCCTGTATATGAAAGCGCAGGATTTTACTATTGACACCGGGGGGAAAACCATTGACGCTATTGCCGATGAGATTGTAAAACTATTTAATAAAAGGGTTCAAAAGGTCGAGAATTCGAGGGTCCCAGAGTAAAATATAATAAACGAACCATAGCATCCCGAAAGCCTTCGGGACATGATTCGTGCTTGGTCCGCATCATGTCTGCAGAGAAGATAAAGACAGTCCTATGGATGTAAAACTCTCAGAGAAAGAACTTGAGCGCTATAACCGCCAGATGCTCATCCGCAACTGGGGAGAAGAAGGGCAGCAAAAACTCCGCTCCTCCACCGTATTCATTGCCGGCGCTGGCGGTCTGGGGTCACCGGTTGCCATCTACCTGGCAGTGGCCGGAGTCGGCAGAATACGTATCTGTGACAACGGCGAGCCCGAGCTTTCAAACCTGAACCGGCAAATCCTCCACGCGGAGAAGGACATCGGTAAAAACAAAACCTTTTCAGCACGTGAAACGCTACATGAGTTGAATCCTCATGTGGTGGTTGATGCGCTGCCGGAAAAGATCACGCCGGAGAGTGTTGACCGGCTGGCGGGCGGCAGCGATATCATTATCGACTGTCTGGATAACTTTCCCACGCGCCACATTCTAAATTGTTATGCGGTTGATAAGCAATTACCGTTTATTCATGCCGGCATCTATGGCCTGTCAGGACAGCTCACCTTTATTCACACCCCTGTTACCCCGTGCCTGTACTGCATATTTCCCGGCTCTCCGCCGCCTGCGGTGTTCCCCGTGGCTGGAGTAACCCCGGGCGTTATCGGCGTGCTGGAAGCGCTGGAGGCCATTAAATGGATTACCGGCATTGGGAAAAATCTGAAAGGGAGGCTTCTTATCTGGGATGGAGAAAAAATGGAGTTCCAGACGGTGGCAGTAAACAAAGACCCGCACTGCCCGGTGTGCAAGTCCTGAAACTAAACTGTTAAAAATTCCTGCACGGGAAGTATCCTGCGGTTTACCAGCGTACCAATAAAAAAGGCCTGCTACATAAACAGGCCCTGGCGTATTCGTGGTTACAGCGGTGCTCTATTTTTTGTGCGCTATTTCTTTATACCGCTCGGTAAAGTTAAACGGTTTGAAGGTGGGACTTTTTTCGTTATGACATTTCTTGCACAGATTTTCGTCCGGCTTGATGATAAGACCTGCAGCTAAAGCCAGCTGCTCCTGTTTTTTAGGATCTTCTTTCCACAGCTTTTTATTCATTACCCTGATACTGGTAAACCCCTTGCC
>JAPLIX010000470.1:0-2097 GCA_026388865.1 Pseudomonadota bacterium
ACCCTGCTTACCATTATCAGCGTGAGCGGATTCATCGCCGAGGCATTCAGGCTGATGGCCATACCGGGATCGCCTGATCTTATCTACTCGTTTGTTGGTCTTCTGTTTGCAAAAGTTTTTGCAGCAGCAGGCATCCCGATACTTAATTATAAACTGTTTGTCTGGCTGCATGGCCTGGCAGCCATGCTGTTCATTGCGCTCATTCCGTTCAGCAAAATGTGGCATGCGTTTGCAAGCCCCCTGGAAATTATTCTTGATGCATCCGAGAAACAGGGGAAACATGAAGCAGAAGTTGCTGCCGCCCACTATTCCGTGTCCCGCAGCTGATGAAAAAATTGAAAACCTGAGTATGCGCCAGCTGCTGGAGCTTGATGCCTGCACCCGCTGCGGTGAGTGCTCAAACTGGTGCCCGGCCTATGAGCAGGACAAGCGGGAGCCCATAAACCCCCGCGGCAGGGCCCATGATTTCAGGACACTCATCAGACGGCAGTATGGTTTATTCAGACCGGACGGCTTTCTGGGAAAGTTATTCGGCAAGAAGCCCATCACTGAAGCAGAAATAAAGAGGATAGCAGCTGACCTGTATGAGTGCAGCACCTGCCGGCAATGCCATTTTGTGTGCCCGGTGAGCATCGATACGGTTGAGCTCTGGGAAGCCATCAGGCGCTCGTTTGTGGAGGCAGGATACGGGCCGCTGGACTCTCAGAAAGATTTAGTCACCAGCGTAAAATCTTATGATAACCCGTGGCGACAGCCGCGCAGCTCCCGCGCCCGCTGGACGAGGGTGGCAAAAAAGAAAAAGAGAATTAAGGAAGAGCCGAAAGATCTGGGCAAAAACAAGGCAGAGGTGATCTACTTTGTGGGCTGCACCGGCTCCTATGATGTGAATGTTGAAGAAGTGGCAATAAATACGGTAAACATTTTAGAGCACTCCCAGACTGATTTCGGCATCCTGGGCAATAAGGAGCGGTGTTGCGGCAGCGTGCTGCTGCGCATGGGCGACCGGGAATCATTTGCAACCATAGCCCAGGAGAACATAAAACAGTTTAATGAACTGGGCATCAAGACGCTGGTGACCTCCTGTTCCGGTTGTTTCAAAACCATTAAGGAAGACTATGCAAAAGTGGGCGGGATGAATTTTGATATCAAGCACACTGCAGAGTATCTGGTTGAGCTGATTAAATCAGGCAAGCTCGAGCTCAAGCATGAAGTGAAGATGAAGGTCACCTACCACGACCCGTGTCATCTGGGCCGGCACAGCGGTGTTTATGACGCTCCCCGGGAACTGCTGCGGAGCATCCCGGGCATTGAGTTTGTGGAGATGGAGCGCTCCCGCGAATTTTCCCGCTGCTGCGGGGTTCCCAGCAGCGTATCAGTGACGCGCTCGCCACCGGAGCAACCGAGCTGGTCTCTGCCTGCCCGTTCTGCTATCAGGGGCTGCAGGTGGGAATCCAGGCCATGAATGCGCCGATCACCATGCGCGATATCACCGAGCTGGTCTACCGGTCTCTTACCGGAAAAACCGAGCAAGAGAGACCCGCAGCCGAGGGTGAGGCTGATGCAGAATAGCGATTCATAGCGGGAACTATAGGAAACCGGAATACTCTGTTTTCGTGAGTTCTTGATTGATATGTGGACAGAGAAGACTTATATAGTAACATCATTTTAAATGGCATGTTTAGCAGCAAAAGACAATCTCTCCCACAGCATTGTTGCTGCTTTTTATTAATACTGCTTTGTCTGGTATTACTGTGCACTACCGCATGCTCTCCGTCAAAAAGCGAGGGCATGAAAATCCGCCTTGGCTATCTCCAGAGTGATCTGCACCATCTGCCTGTTTTTGTTGCCATAGAAAAAGGATATTTTCAGCAGGAAGGATTAGCTGTTGAAGTGATCGGCGCATTCAGGGCCGGCCCCGAGCTTATGAGCGCGTTTTCCGCACAAGCACTTGATGTCGGGTATGTCGGCCTGGCGCCGGCTATCACGGCAAAGGCCAATAGCACTGCACATATTCAATGTATTGCCCTGGTAAACACGGAAGGCTCTGCCATTGTAACAGGGAAGGAGTCGTCCGGTAAGAGCGTGGCGGATGTAAAG
>JAPLIX010000470.1:2117-5373 GCA_026388865.1 Pseudomonadota bacterium
CTATTCCCGGACATGCAACGATGCAGGATTTTCTCCTCAGAAGAGCGCTCAAACAACAGGGGATCGCTGTTAATGAAATTAAATTGCTGGTCCTCAAACCCCCCGAGATGATTCCTGCCCTCAGCAGAAAAGATATTGATGCCTTTATTGCCTGGGAGCCGTATCCGTCAAAAGCGGTCACTGAGAACGCAGGCAGGATCTTGATGACCTCGCATCAGATCTGGGCGCAGCATCCCTGCTGTGTTATTGTTGCGGATGAAGCGTTTTGCGGAAAGCACCCGGAGATGGTGCAAAAGCTGAAAAGCGTTCACCGACGTGCCGTTGAATTTATAAATGCCAACAGGCCGAAAGCCATAGCTATTGGTGTTAACTATACCGGCATGGATGGTAAAACAGTAACAGCGGCTCTTGGCAACATCACCTATGGTGGCGTGCTTGAGCGGCAGTACGTGGCTGAATATGTTGATTTTTTAAGGGAGTTACGTTATATAAGGCCAGACATAGCAAAGGATGTTTTAATGAGTATCTTGCCTGAACAGTAGTTTTCCCGCTACGCTGCTCATTAAAAACAAGCGTACCGGGGAATAATCCAGCAGCTGCGCGCATGAATTATCTTAAAAAGAACAGTAAACTCCTTTTTCCCCTTCTGCTGCTTGTTTTATGGCAGATGTTTTCCTCATCCGGTTTTATCCCTCCGCAGATACTTCCCTCACCGCTCCGGATTGTGACCGGTATTAAAGAGCTTGTGTTTGCCGGGCTTCCGCCGGGAAACAGCCTGTTGCTCCATTGTCTTGAAAGTCTTCTGCGTGTTGCAGCGGGCTTTGCTCTAGCGCTTATTATTGGAGTACCGCTGGGCATTATGGTCGGATGGTTTAAGCTGCTGAGAAACATGCTGACCCCGGTTATAGAAACCATTCGCCCGATTCCACCCCTTGCCTGGATCCCGCTCGCCATACTGTGGTTTGGCATCGGCTTTAAATCAGCACTGTTTATTATCTTCCTGGGATGCTTTTTCCCGATACTGCTGAGCACCATTTCAGGTGTGCTCTCAGTAGACACGATACTCATTGATGCAGCAAAGACCCTGGGAGCAACAGAGAAGAAAATATTCCTGCAGATATTGATCCCTGCTGCCACTCCTTCAATCTTTACCGGCATCCGCATCGGGGTTGGCATTGGCTGGATGACCCTGGTTGCCGCGGAATTTACCGGCGTGAAGAGCGGCTATGGCCTGGGATATATGATTATGGTGGCGCGTGATATTCAGCGTCCTGATCTGGTTATCGGCGGTATGGCGGCCATCGGATTGATGGGCTATCTGCTTGATGCAGGGCTGCGCATGCTGGAGGCGCGGGCGCTGAAATGGAGATAACAGAAGAGCTGTCAGACAAAAACAGTGAACAGTCGTTAGTGAATAGAATAATTAATCATAGGTAAATCTCCGGCTCTGCCGGAGGACTCCCAAAGTTTGACAAATACGGGAATAGTTTTTCAAAAGGCTACCGGACTCCAAGGCAAAAGAGATGTAAAACGAAAACTGATTTTACCTGGATCCCCGCCTTCGCGAGGATGACCAAATAAAAGTATCGAGCAACCATGATTGTCATTCCCGTGAAGACGGGAATCCAGTTAGTGAAAAATAAAAATCAGCGCCACTTTGAGTGGCTGACAAATAATCGGCCGCTTTGAGCGGATCACAGACCAAGCCTCCGGCTCTGCCGGAGGTACATGACTTGGCAACTATTCACTGTTCACTTTTCGCTCGCTACTTGTATACTATGACCTTAGAGCTGAAAAATCTCTGTAATACATATACTGACGAATCGGGCCAAGATACGGTTGCAGCCCTCAGTAATATTACCCTTACCGTGAGGGCAGGGGAGTTTCTCGCTGTTATCGGGCCCAGCGGATGCGGCAAGACCACCATGCTGCGGATTATCGCAGGCCTGGAGCAGCCTACTGCGGGTGAAGTATTCATTAATGGCGAGCAGCTGGCAGAGCCCTGGAGCCGGGTCGGCTTTGTTTTCCAGGAGTATGCGCTGTTTCCGTGGCGCACCGTAAGCGAGAATGTGGAGTTTGGTCTTGAGCTTAAAAATATACCGAAGCAGGAGCGGCGGCGCATGGCGCTTGAATATATTAATCAATTTGGCATGGGGGGCTTCGAAAATAAGTATCCCAAGGAGCTTTCCGGAGGCATGAAACAGCGCGTAGCCATCGCGCGCACGCTCATTACCAACCCCTCCATTATCCTGATGGATGAGCCGTTCGGGTCCCTTGATTCCCAGACCCGCAATGCGCTTCAGGAATTCCTGCGGGACGTGTGGCAAACATCGCAAAAGACCATTATCTTTATTACGCACAATATCGACGAGGCGGTATTTTTAAGTCACCGGGTGATCGGATTCTCGCGGCGGCCCGGGACTATCAAGTTTTCCCTCGACATTAATATACCTGAGCCACGCGACCGGACCGGCTCAGAGTTCAACCGGTGCCGGAAACAGATTCTTGATTTTCTGCAGCAGGAGAGCAGGGCAGATAAATAAAGAGCTTTCAGCTTTGAATAATTCGCAGAAAATGCTGGCAAAATTGCTTGGCAGGGAAAAGACCGGCAGGATATTTCACGAAGTGCTGGTATAATGTGCATATGGACATACGGACAGTACAGGTTGAACTGCAGAGCCTTGGCGTCAGGGTTCCGGACAGCTGCCCCGGCAGAAAAGGCGGGGCAGGGCCTGCTGAAGGCCAGGTGATAATCCTCGACGGCCGCGCCATCAGCGTCCCCACGCAGAGCGCCTATGTCGCCGCATCACCCTATGCATTACAGCAGCGGGGCAGCTCCTTCATGCTGTTTAAAGAGACCCGTGAAATAGGGGAGGTCATACTGCCCGCCCGGCCGCGCTATTATGACCTGCAAACAGCTAACGGCGTTAACTTTGACCGGATTGCCCTGACCCATGGCATAGAGTGCCTGGCATCAACCGTGTACCAGGACTGTGTCTACTGGAAGACTGCGGCCGGCTGCACTTTCTGCGGCATCGGGCTTTCTCTTGCCGGCAACAGCACGGTTCTTGAAAAAGAGCCGGAAGATATCGGCCTGGTTGCAGAAAACGCCGTGCGTCTTGACGGCGTCACTCACGTGACCCTTACTACCGGCATGCGGGTAAGTGAAAAGACGGTCATGCATCATCTCTGCGGCTGTGTAAGGGCGATTAAACAAAGAACCAGTCTGCCGGTGCGTGTTCAGATCTGCCCGCCC
>JAPLIX010000470.1:5457-6289 GCA_026388865.1 Pseudomonadota bacterium
AGCAGGCAGGCGCCGATACCATCGGTATCCATATTGAGACGTTTGATGCTGCGGCGCTCAAGCGGGTGGCTCCGGCAAAAGCTGCGTGTGGACGTGAGCTGTATATACAAGCATGGAAACATGCTGTTAAGGTGTTTGAGAAAAACCAGGTCAGCAGTTTTCTTATAGCAGGGCTTGGCGAAGAGCCTTCAAGCATTCTCTCAGGAGCAGAGCTGCTCTGTAAGCTGGGAGTGTTTCCGTATCTTTTGCCGCTGCGTCCCATCCCGGGAACAGCGCTGGCAAAAACAAGACCACCAGCTCCTGAAACAATGCGGTACCTGTATGAGCAGGTAGGGGCTATGCTCCAGAACTACGGGCTGTCTTCAAAGACATGCACGGCAGGTTGTGTGAGGTGCGGGGCATGCTCGGCGCTTGCGCTGTTTGAATAGCTAAGGGGTTGGGGTTTGGGGGTTCGGGATTAGTGGTTCACGGGACTATGCGGCTTTTATATGATGCTTGAAATAGAATGCAGGCCGGTTCAGAATAACGACGAACTGCGCGCGAGCTTTGCTCTCCGCAAAAAAGTTTTTGTTGAAGAGCAGCAGTTATTTCTACAGACAGACCGTGACCGGCATGATACGCAGGCCATTCATATTGTTGCTCTGTGCCATAATAATGTTGTCGGCACGGTGCGGGTGCATCACCAGAAAGCCGGCATCTGGTTTGGCAGCAGGCTGGCAGTGTTACAACAGTTCCGCGGCAGGGCAGGGAAATTGCTCATACAGAAAGCAGTGCAGGTGGTAAAAGAGAACGGGGCACAGCAGTTTTGTGCGCATATTCTGCTGAGAAATGT
>JAPLIX010000605.1 GCA_026388865.1 Pseudomonadota bacterium
GCATATTCTTCAATGGCTGATTTCAGCTCGCTATCCTCAAGGGGAATAAACTTGTTGAAGAGCGGCATGATGACGACCGGCGCGATGAAGCTGAGGAACAGCTGTATCACGGTCACTGCCCCCCAGCAGTAGAGCCAGGCCCAGGGGCCGGTCTTTTCAAAAAACCAGAGAATAACAGAGAACACTATGCCGCCGATGAGTGCGGTGAGCAGCCAGCCTTTCAGGATATCGAGTATAAAGGTCTTAACCGTGGTCCGGTTGAAGCCGTACTTCTCCTCTATCACAAAGGTGGCATAGGCTGAAAAAGGAATATGAATGAGCTGCGAGACGAACAGCAGGATGCCGGTAAAAACAAGCCCTGTGGGAATCGGCCCCAGATTGAAACTTCGGGCCAGCGCATCAACATAATTGAAACCACCCAGCAGTATAAAGGCAATGGTGAGCGGAGTAAAAAGCGTTTCCGTGATAAGTCCGAACCGGGTGTTTTCCTTCAAATAGCGCTGCGCGGTCTGGTACTTTTCTGCATCATAGTAGCCGGCAAACTCTTCAGGAAGCTCGGTTTTGAGATGCCGTATGTTCAGAATTTCAACGACAATGTCAAGGATATAACTGCCGATTATAATGGCCAGAATAAACAAAAGATAAGCGTTCATGCAGTCTCCGCAACAGAAACAGCTGTCAACTTACAGCTATCAGTCCTCAGTGAAATTTTTTATATATATTACTCAGGCTGTTGATTTGAAATTTTTTTTAGATATTTTTAAAAATTGGCTTTCATATTTGCCCTACAATCAACGATCTCCATCTCAGGATACATTTTAGGTAGGGTTAAAATCAATATGCTCAATCAAATCAACAGCCTGACTGGGAAGTATATAGCAGATAACAGGAAGGTCATACAAGTCTATTGCGGACATAGCGCGGGCAGCGACGCCTTTTGCCTCAGGTCTCAATCTGCTTTTTCAACTCAGGCAACACGCTTCAATTCCCCACTTTTTTTAAGATACGCGGTAAATGGGTTCGACTCATCAAGGTCAACAAGATCCAGTGGCCGCCGAAGGGTGCGGCGAGCCTTGCCCATTGCCTTAAAAAACCGTTCTGGCGGAAGGCCGCTTACCGCAAGGTCTATGTCTTTTGATTGCTCTTTTCTTTTTCGTGAAGCAGAACCAAAAAGATACACTTCCTTTGCACCTGAAGCAATCAACTCTTCAGCAGCACGGCGAATGATGGTCTCTAATTCTTTTGTCATCTTGTACTCTGTGTTTCTTGCAGATTTAATAAACCCTATGGGTAATCTTTCGTACCCATTTCAAGTACAAATGTACCCCTTTTAGGTGCAATCATAAAATTATTTTTTCTTGCCTGAAGCTTATATAGCAGATAACAGGAAGGCTGCACAAGTGTAATGAAATTAACCACGCCATAACCTTGTGCGGAGGAGGGCTGCCCCGAGCCGTGTACTTAGGGAAGGTTTCATTTTTCAACTCAGCACTCATCGCTCGGAACTCAGCACTGCCGGGCCGCAGCCTTGCGTGCAGGTAGGTTACTCTTATTTCTTTACCGGTTTCACGAGATATGTCTCAACAAAACTCCTCGGTGTGGTATTAAGGACGATTTTCACTTCCTGCCCCGGACCTTGGAGATCGCAGCAGTTATGTCTGATGGTTTTATTCCGGCTTGCCTCACTTTTTTTCGCGTGTCGGCAATCAACCGGTCAAAATCTTCCATTGCCGGAGGGGTTTTTATATTCTCCAGAAAAGCCCGTTTATCATCTTCTGCCTGCACATCGACAAACCTTCTCTTGAAATCCTCGGGAGTAATCAGCACTGCTTTTATCTTACTCTTTTTACTCAACAGTACCGGCTCGCCGGTTTTATTCAGCGCCTCTAGAATTCCCCCGAAATTGTTCTGTGCGGTCAGAATATCTATGGTTTTCACACGCATCACCTCCGGTGCATCCTATGGACAATAAAACTTACACAACAAGTGTAGATATGTATGTGCACAAGGAAAAGAAAAAACATAGCCATCAAAAAAAAAGGAAACCCTGCCATCGCAACTTCCGCTTCCCTTATGTTTTACACGTCAGATTAAAACCATTGCCTACCGTGCGCCGTGAGCCTTTTAAAAAGCGTAAATCTGTGTATAAAAATAGGGCGCTGTTGTCCCTCGCTTCTATTTCCCTTATCCGCGGTTATAGATTCATCTTCTTATCTCGGAAAAACATCCCGCCATTCTTGCCATAATAACAATTAGATAACAATATGACTGGTAGCAAATGAAATCGCAAAACTCCGGTTCCTTGATTGCTTTGCCGACGGAGTAGCCAAGCCCACCTGCAGGTAGGTTCACCAGATTGAAGTCTGCGCCCATAGGGTCACCATGAGTCAAGGAATTGAAGGTGTTACAGATCTCCTGAGCTTGCTTTGTGTCCACCTCTTTGTTCATAGTTGCCAACATTTTGGCAAGACTGGGACGCTCTTTATATTTCCAACCGTTTTGCCATAAAGAAACTTCTTGTGGTTGTTCATGTAAATAGGAAATGATAGCCGCGCGCTCAATTAAAGGACGCATTAGAACGGCTGCCGCAAATAGATAGCCTTGGCGGACTAGTTCACGAATGCTCAACGCCAGATTGATACCTTGCGGAATAATCTGACAAGCTGCCTTCTGCAAATCATTCAGTTCGTTCTTGTGTGTGTGGGCTGCGATCTCAGAATTCGCCTCTAAGCAAGACAGAATCACTTGGTCGAAGTGAAAGACAGATTCTCTACCAAGATACGGCTCGTTATCCGGAGTAAATACAGGTGGATTTTTCGAAGACTCTTTCATCTTCTTTTCCTGCTATAATATTATTTTTTATGCTTATTCTATGTTTTGTTGCATTGTTTAAGGCTGAGGTTGATTATCAATTACCTTTTCGTGAAAAAAATATCAGAAAGCAAAACGTGCTTCCGTATAATTTAGATCTTCCTTTGATGATTCTACTGAATCTGCGTAATTTAGTAATCTATTATGCGTGAACAATTAAAGGCAGTTTCTTATAACGCTATTCTTATTATTGTCAGGGAATCTGTCTGATCGGGAAAGAATGCAGTGAGTGGATATTCGGTAGAGTAGCAAGCAGCAGCCCCCTTTTTTCGTTGCTCGTGACCCATAAAGAAACAACGATAGCAAGCCAGCCTATGTAAACTGCATATATA
>JAPLIX010000145.1 GCA_026388865.1 Pseudomonadota bacterium
GGGGCGGTTTTCTGAAGGCCCTGGCGTTTGCCGCTTCGTCATGGGAAAACACCGCAACAGTCGCCACCACCCTTGGCAGGGTAAAAGGTTTTGCAGATAGTTTTAAAACATGGTCTTGGAAGGCAATCCCCTATGCCAGACCACCAGTCGAAAAATTGCGCTGGAAGGCTCCACAGGACCCGGCCGCTTGGTCAGAGACCACGGAGGAAACAGAATTCTGCAGCATGTGCCCGCAATTTTCTACTACTGAAACCGGCACTATAATTGTGGGCAACGAGGATTGTCTCTGTTTAAATGTCTGGCGTCCGCAGTCTGCTGAAACCAATCTTCCGGTCTATTTCTGGATTCATGGCGGCAGCAATGTCCAGGGGTCAGCTGATCCCTATATTGGCGCAACCATGGCCAGCCGGTCTAACATGGTAGTTATCACTATCAATTACCGCCTTGGACCTCTCGGATGGTTCACCCATCCGGCGCTGAGAGACGGTGAAGACGCGCTCAACAGTTCCGGCAATTACGCTACCCTGGATATGATAAAGGCGCTTGAATGGGTCCGTGATAATATCGCAGCCTTTGGCGGTAATCCGCAAAACATAACCATTGCCGGCCAGTCCGCTGGCGGCATCAATGTTTTGACCCTTATGATATCGCCCGTGGCCAAAGATCTTTTTCACCGGGTAATATCCCAGAGCGGCGGCCTGGAGCCCGCTGCGCAAAAAGACGGGGATGAGTACGCCAACACCGTGATCGAGGCGCTGCTGGTGCGTGACGGCACCCCGGAGAAGAGCGCCAAAAGCAAAAGAGAAAGCATGAGCAATGCTGAAATCAGGACCTATCTTAGATCAAAAACCATGGAAGAGTTTTTTACTGCAATTGAAGGGATGAAACGCAACCCCGCAGTTTTTAATGATGGCGCGGTTATCGACCAGGACGGCGCGAACGCCTTTGATGACCCGGCAAAATACCATCAGGTCCCGGTTATAATCGGCAGCACCTCTGAAGAGGGCAAGCTGTTCATGTACATGGGTGGTGTATACAAGTTTTTAGGTAACGGGCTTTACCAGTGGGTCGGGAAAAGAGTATCTCAACTCGGGAGGCAAAACGGGCTGGATACGATTGCGCAAAAAATGAGCAGCCATGAAAGACAGCCGGGTGTTTACTGTTACATCTTTGAGTACGGGCAATACCGAAAAAACGGATACAATGCCTGGCCGACTGACTCAGGACCTACGGACAAAATGAGCTGGGCCATCGCGCTCGGGTCATTTCACGCGCTTGATATCCCCTTCAATTTCGGCATGATCGGGTCATTTCCCCTGTTTGCAGATGCTACTGATTATCTATTCCGGGAAGATAATCGCCAGGGGCAGATGGCTCTCTCTGATGCGATGATGGCTTATGCGGCACAGTTTGCCCGTACCGGCAACCCGAATGGTGCCGGGCTTCCGCAATGGACCGAGTGGCCAGCCGGCAAAAGGTCGCGGGAGCCGAAATTTATGCTGTTTGATGCCAATGATACAGATGCTATCTTGAAGATGGCCCCTGATGTTGAATAGCGGGTTGTAGAAAAAGTTGTTTTTTTAGGCTGGTCAAAAACATTCAGATGCAAGGCGCGCGACATCACGAGGAATGAGGCGTACTTCGCGGTACGCTGCAATGACGAGGGATGAGCGCAACGCAGCAGGTGGGTATTTTTCAACAGCCTGATAGAGGTTTATCTGCCACGCATCTACTTCTCAACCCCAACCTTTACCATCACCGGTTCTAAAACGCGCACGGCATCTTTCGGGTCAATGCCCACGAGATACCCGCGCTTGCCGCCGTTTATATAAATACGGGGAAGGTCCATGATGGTTTCTTCCATATAGACCGGTATATTCGTGCGGGTGCCAAACGGCGAAGTTCCGCCGACAAGATACCCGGTATGCTTCTGGGCTGTTTCCGGAGAACAGGGCATAATATTTTTTGCTCCGATTATGCGGGCAAGCTGCTTTCCTGATACCTGCAGGTCCCCGTGCATGAGAACAATAAGCGGCTTCCTGCTGTCATCCTCCATGACAATGGTCTTCACCACCGCATGCTCTTCTACCCCGAGCTCGCGCGCTGACACCTCTGTTCCGCCATGCTCTTCATAAGTGTAGAGATGGCTCGTGAACTCTACCTTCTCCGCCTTCAGCACTCTTACTGCCGGCGTTATGGGTAATTTCTCTTTTTCCATGCGCCCCATAATACAAAAAAGAGATTAGCCGTGCAACGCTAATCCCTAACCCGGAAAAGCCGGAACCGAAGTGAACTGCAAAGACTAAAAAAACAAAAAAGATTGAATTTGGAACTCAGGAACTCA
>JAPLIX010000070.1 GCA_026388865.1 Pseudomonadota bacterium
CCCATTCCACCATCGGCACCACCACGTTTGAGTTCGGCAAGGAGTTTGATACGACGATATTCACCCTTGACTATCTGCAGAAGCACGGCTATTAATCTTCCGCTTTTGCATACCGCTTAAAAAGGTGCCTGGCTCCGTGTCAGGCACCTTTTTTTTTCAATCCGGCCATTGCATAACAAATCTAATTTACAATTACCTTCCGGTATTTTATAGTGTATATATAACAATTATTCTTAATTGGCTCTGATTGCCCCCATGAAATGTAAATTATTTTTCTGCTTGTTATTATTTCTTCTGCTGTGTAATCCGCTTGGGGCTGAACAGCTTGTGGTTAAAAAAGTTGTGAGCGGTGAACTTGTTAAACTCTCAAACGGAGACAAGGTGCGATACATCGGCGTCGACGCTCCCGCTGATGGAAGCATTTTTTTTGAAGAAAGCAGGCAGGCAAATAAAAAACTCGTTGAGCAGAAAAAGATCTCCATTGAATACGACGCGCGCAAAAGCAGTGATAAAGACCTCCTCGGGTATGTGTACGCGGGGGATGTGTTTGTCAACGCGCAGCTATTAAAAAACGGGTTCGGCATCGCCTATATCGTCCCGCCTAACCAGAAATATGCTGACCTGTTTATTTCCCTGCAGAAGGAAGCGCGGAAAAAACGCAGAGGCATCTGGGCATTTGAAGACCCGAATGATGAGGCCTATTATATCGCTTCCAAGGGAAGCAGGAAGTTTCATCGCCCCAATTGCCGCTTTGCCCGTGAACTCTCTTTTGACAAACGGGTAATATTCCGCACCAGGGATGAGGCGCTGAGCAAGGGCTATTCCCAGGACTGGCGGTGTAATCCCCTGTTTAAACGACAGGAAAAGGAGAAAAAATGAGTGAACCGGAACTGGTCGCTGAAGGTGTGTACCGGATTGCGCCGGGCAGGTCTAACTGCTATCTGCTGGTTGATACAAAACTGGTGTTGATTGACACCGGCATGCCGCGGGATGGGGAGGCAATTATCGCTGCCGTAAAAAGTCTCGGGCACACCGTGGAGGATATATCCCATATCCTGATAACGCACGCCCATCTGGACCACATCGGCTCCCTTGCTGCACTGAAAAAATCAAGCTCTGCACAGGTGGTTGCCGGAGTAAAGGATACCGCGTATATACATGGGCTGAAGAAAACCTGGACTATGGGCAGAGAAGGATTTGGCGGTAAAATATTTAAAGCAGTGCTTTTCTTTATGGAGACGTTTGTTTTTCATTACGAGCCGACCCAGGTTGAAATCCCCTGCCATGGCGGAGAGATTATAGACTGTTTCGGCGGCATACAGGTTATAGCCACACCCGGCCATTCTCCCGGCAGCGTCAGTTTTTACGCGAAGGAAAAGGGCCTCGTCTTTGTCGGCGACGCGCTCAACGGGACCGGCGGCTTTGCCCTGCCCATGCGCTTCGGCTGCGCCAGTTATAAGGCGGCCTTGCGCTCTGTCGAGCAGCTTGCCCTGCTTAATTTTGACGTCTGCCTGCTCGGCCACGGAGCACCGGTAAAAGGCAATGCCGTCGCCCGGATGCGGGAGCTGGTGCAAAAAGGATGCTGAGCAGACCGGTTATTGACACTCGCTATTTTCAGCAGCGCCGGGCGGTGTGGATCGGCCTTGCGCTGACCATTGCCCTCGACACTGCCGCACAATTGTGCTGGAAATCTGCCGCGTCCCATGCTCCCGAATCATCAGGCATGCTGCAGATTCTTGCCGCTACCTTCCGCCAGCCGCTTTTTTTAGTGACGGTCGCGCTGTTCATCTGCATGTTCTTCAACTGGATGGCCGTGCTGTCCAAAGCTGACTTGAGCTATGCAAAGCCCATTACGGCGCTGAGCTGCGTTTCGGTCAGTGTGGTAGCGGCCATCTGGTTTAATGAAGATATGCCCGTGCACCGCATGGCAGGTATCCTGATGATTCTGTGCGGCGTCTGGTTTATCAGCAGCACCCGGCATCGGACCATACCTGCAACCGCCCGATCCCAGGCCGCTGCAATACCAATGAAAGACGATGCGTCATGACCGACAGGGTTCTGGGGTTATTCTTTGTTCTTGCATCAGTCGTGCTTGAGGCCTTTGGCAATATTTTTTTCAAACAGGCAGCTGAGCTGAACAGCGCGAACATGCGCCCCCTTGTTTTGCTGCGGACCGTCTGGCAGGATAAAAACATCCTTGCCGGCATTGCCTGCTTTATATTTGAAATCATGCTCTGGACACTGGCCTTGAGCCATCTCCCGGTGAGCATCGCGTTCCCTGCCGGAAGCATGTCTTTTGTGTTCGTCGCCGTGCTCTCGTATATCTTTTTTCGCGAGCAGGTTGATGCCATGCGCTGGACCGGCGTGGCGCTTATTATCGGCGGCGTTATTCTGGTCGGACTGAAATGATGCAGGATGCGGCTGTTTCAATAACATGGGTATCATCGGCTGATGCAATTCCCGCAGAACTCTGGGAGCAGTGCTTTCCGCCCCTCCTGGAAGGCAGGTGGTGGTACGCAGCGCTTGAGAGAAGCGGTCTCGAAGACCAGTTCAGCTTTTTATATGCGCTCCTGATGCGCGCTGATGTCCCCATCGGCATAGCGCCCGCCTTCCTGATGGATGTTCCGCTTGATATCATTGCTCCGCCGTCCCTCGCCCGCCTGCTGCGCTCTATCGGCACCTATTTCCCCCGCCTCCGCTATATAAAAACCTTTTTTATCGGCTCCCCGTGTTCTGATGAAGGAGCTGTCGGGCTCATTTCCGGCGTCCGGCTGCGGGAGGTGGCGGCAGTTCTTCAGGACGCAGCCTGTGAACGCGCACGCGTTGCAGGCGCATCAGCAATCGTGTGGAAGGATTTCCCCGACAATGCAGCGGCTGAGCTTGACGTGTTGCGCATAGAGCGTTCTTTGTTTAAGCTGGTCAGCTATCCGGGAACGATTGTGCCGCGGCTGGAGGGAAGCTTTGAGGGCTACCTTAAAACGCTCAACGCTGCCAGGCGTAATAACTTAAAAAGAAAATTGAAGCGCAGCCGTGCCATGGGAGCGCTTGATGTCTCGTTCATACAGCATCCTGAAGAGCCGGTGCTGGAAGAGATTTTCAACCTGTTCTGGCAGACGTACCTCAATAGTAAAACCAGTTTCGAGCGGCTTACGCGGCAGTTCTTCCGCCAGATAGCCGGTGAAGATGTTTCCCATTTCATCCTGCTGCGTATGCCGCACACCGGCAAGCTCGCTGCCTTCATGCTCTGCTTTCGCCTCGGCTCCCGGGTCATAAACAAGTTTATCGGCCTTGACTATGCGTATGCCAGGGACTGGTATCTCTACTTCCGTCTCTGGGAAGAGGCAGTGGATTGGGCAACAAAGGCAGGTGCTGCCGAGCTGCAAAGCGGCCAGACCGGCTACATGGCAAAACTTGATCTGGGGCACAAACTGGTGCCCCTGACCAATTACTGTATGCACCGCAACCCTTTTATTCATCGTATATTTGCTTTTGCAACGCGCTACATCTCCTGGTCCACTCTTGATGATGACCTGGAAATTTATCTGCGCGCCCATGATGCGGATAAAAAATAAACTCCCGTACACACGTTATGAACGGGAGTTTATTCTGCTGGAATATGCTGTTTATTAACCCTGCGGCTGCGCCTGGCCTGCTTGCGGGGTAGGCTCAATGATTATGGCAACACGACGGTTAAGCTGGCGTCCGCCTTCGGTTGCGTTGTCTGCAATTGGATTAGACTCTCCCATGCCAAGCGCCGATATACGGGCGGCTTGTACGTTTTTAACCACCAAAGCATTCTTTACCGCATTGGCCCGCTGCTCCGATAACTGCTGATTATAGGATTCTGATCCGGTGCTGTCAGTATACCCTGCGACCTTTATGGTGGTGTCAGGATATTTATTGAGAATTTGCGCCACGCGGTCAATTTCCCCTGAAGCGTAGGCTGCAGATTTTATGACGGATGAATTGGTATCAAACATCACATCTGATTTAAAGGTGATGATAAGGGCATCCTTTTCCCGCTGCACCCCCTGCATGATTGCTGCCTGCTCCCGTGCCTGTGACTCTGCCAGAGCCTGTTTGAATTCACGCTCCTGCTTGTCCATGTAATGCCCGATGACACCGCCTGCAAGGCCGCCTACAACTGCGCCGATCGCAGCGCCCTTGCCCCCACCAATCGCGTAGCCGACCCCTGCGCCAACTACCGCGCCTGTCCCGGCGCCGATAGTCGTTTTTTTGTTTTCCTGCATAGCCGCGCAGCCCGGTATCATAAGGGCCGCGACCAGCACCAGTGCACATACTTTTTTCATGGTATCCCTCCTGTATACAATATCAGTTTTCATTCTACCTTCATTTCAGCAGACCGCGAAGCAATCCGCCGGCATTGCCATGCTTCCCGGAGCCGTTGCCATTAATAAGCCGGTAAAGACCTCCTCCATTGCCGCGATGTCCTGAACCCCCATTGCTGCCGGGAAGGAAGTATCCTATGCCGCTGCCGCGGTGACCATTCCCGCTGCCATTGCCAGGGCGAAAATATCCGCCACCCTTGCCACTGTGACCATAGCCGCCGCCATTACCGGGACGATAATACCCTCCCCCGTTTCCATAATTACCGTAACCGCCATTGCCACCGTTATGATAATAGCCGTCGTCATGGCCATGGTGCCCTGAGCCGCCGTCATAGTTAATAATCAGGCTCATAAACCCAAATGGGTCACACCCGTACCCGCCGCCATAGGGAGAAGCATATGCCACAGGCGCAGGGACATAATAAACCGGAGGCGGCGTATAATACACCACTGGGGCAGGAGCATAATACCCAACCGGAGGAGAAGTATAAGCGACCGGCGGGGTAGCATACCCTGGCGCTGTCTGATACGATGGTTGCGCCTGATATGTTCCCTGGGGATAAGCCGACGGCGGCGGCATGGTGTTACCTGCCCCAAAAGCCGCGCCGGCACTGGCTAAAATTATTGTGGTTAAAAGCGCTATTGTCGTTTTCATGGTTCACCTCATGATTAAAAGTTAACTGCGTTTTTAATTACACAGTGAGCAAAACATGTGCCAGTCACCTGTACAGCACCAACACAGCGAATTAGTTTAAGATTTATTTTTTAATCGGATTGATACCTGTGATGTATTCTTTGATTTTGCGACAGCAAAGAAACGCAGAAAGAAACAACAGCAGATTTACTGTGGGATTATAGATGTCTTTGTTTTCAGACAAGGTGTTGGATTTTTCACCACACTCTGTTTTTTTACTAGTGAATACTCTAACCATGCTTGATTTCAACCTGAAATAAATGATGTTGATTCCCTCCATAATTGTGATATGGATGATGCACATGTTAACGACTGGATGAGAGGTGGGCTTGCAGAATCAGGAACACGCTGCACATACCGCAAGGGGGCAAGTATTGGTAACGTATAACTGAAAACTGGGGGCACCGCATGCGTAAATCAAATTTCCTGGCAGTAATGCAGTGCAGGTATTTACCGGCACTGATACTTTTCTGCCTCTTCTGTAGTGTTCCGGCCATTGCGGACACGGGCGATTATTGGGCTCCCTGGGTAACAAAAACCACGACAAATTCTGCGACCATCAACTGGCGGGGAGAAAGCGATGGGTTGGGCGAAATAGATTACGCCACATCGAGTTATTACAACGAGCATCAAAACTTTGATAAAACCACAGCATCTCAGACAACGGGCGCCTATCAACATGTTCAGCTTACCGGCCTTGAACCAAATACATCGTATATCTATAGGGTGAGACCTTCAGGACATGAGGACGTATTTAGCAACCGCACGTTCCGGACGATGCCGGTCAGCGGTCCATTTACCTTTATTGTCATCAGTGATTCCCAGGAAGGGCATAATTATACTGAGGCGATGCGGTTCAAGCTCGTGGCGGATGCTATAGCAAAAGAGACGGATGTGCTTTTTATCCTCCATGGCGGAGATTATGCCGGGCATGATTCTGAGGGTTTATGGACCAAATATTTCCAGGCAGCCGACGCGATGCTCGCCAAATTCCCCATCTTTACCACTATCGGAAACCATGAATATCATAATTCGGGAGGGGACACACCTACTGACGCCGATCAGTACC
>JAPLIX010000143.1 GCA_026388865.1 Pseudomonadota bacterium
AAATATTTTTCCTTCCTGAAATATATCCGTGCAGGCTGTGCCCACCATATTGACCAGCCCCTCATAGCCGGTTGCAGGCTGCTTCTGCTGGGCTCTCACCGTCAGCCAGACTATGGTGAGAAAAAAGCCGGAGGTCAGGATAATTGAAGGCACCATGACATTCCATGATATCCTTAAATACGGCACTGATGACTGAAAGAGCATCAGTGAGCCCAGGGTTAACGCAATGATGCCGCCTATTGAAAGCACACCGTAGCTGGCAATCTTTATCTCAGCAATAAACATGATAACCGCAAGCAGGATTAACAGAATCCCCGCATAATTTGCCGAAAGGGTCTGCATGGAATAGAAGGAAAGTATCAGAGCTATGCCGCCGATAACGCCCGGCAGTATGACGCCCGGGTTTGACAGCTCAAAATAAAGCCCGGCCAGCCCGATGAGAAGCAGTATATAGGCAATGTTCGGGTCACTCACGGTATTGAGGATGAGGTCGCGGATACTCATCTTTTTAAAATGTATTTCCGCGCTTCGCACCTCAAGCTTCCGGCTGCCTGCTGCTGTTTCGACCGTCCTGCCGTCAATATGAGAGATGAGGGTTTTCAGGTCTGGCGCAATCAAATCGATGACCTTGTTTTTTAAAGCCTCTTGTTCGCTCAGCGAAACACTCTCCCGGACGGCCTTGATTGCCCATTCCTTATTCCTGTTGCGCTTTATTGCGATGCCCTCAACATAAGCGGCAGCGTCGTTTACTACTTTTTCAGCCATATCCTTGCCCATCTCCCCTGCCCCGATGCTCACCGGGTGGGCCGCGCCGATATTGGTGCTGGGCGCCATGGCTGCAATATGTGCGGCCAGGGTGATGATGGCTCCCGCAGATGCGGCACGGGCTCCGCTGGGGGCAACATAGACAATAACCGGAACCCGGGAGGCAAAGATCTTCTTAATGATCGAGCGCATTGAAAGGTCAAGGCCGCCGGGAGTGTCCATCTGCACTATGAGGCACTCAGCAGACCCGCTTTCAGCTTCGTCTATGCTTTTAATAAAATATTCGGCAGTAACGGGATTAATCGGGCCGTCTATATCAATGACATCAATCTGTTTGCCGTAGGCACACGGCAACAGGAAAACAAGTGTAGCGCATATGCATGTGAATGCACAGTGCCATCTGGTATATTTCATAGTTGCATAGCTGCGGTGGGTGATCATGTTAGTTGCTGCTTCTAACAGGCTGTTGAAAAACACCCATCTGCATTGTTGCGCTCATCCTTTGTCATTGCGACGTACGGTACCGTACGCCTCATTCCTCTTGATTTCGCGCGCCTTGCATCTGAATGTTTTTGACCAGCCTGAGAAAAACTACTTTTTCAACAACTTGATAGTATTCTCTTATCATTTCCGGCATGTGCTTTCAACATAAACTTCCAATAAAAATCTTGACTTCTTTTCAATTGTAGAATAAATTGGCAGACGCTTAACAGCTGCGTATCGTAAACTTGTATGGCGCCGAGGTAGCTCAGTCGGTAGAGCAGAGGACTGAAAATCCTCGTGTCCACAGTTCGATTCTGTGCCTCGGCACCATTTCTTTATTCCAGGTATCTGCGTTTATCTGCTCACCCTTCCAGCTTTGCGGCAGCGGCCGCTCAACTGCCTGCGGCGCGCAGGGAAAAGAAACTGAACAGGCAAAGATACGCACAACCCCGCTTCAGTGAAGCGGGGTTTGTTATGCAGATATTTTTACAGCACAGCAGAGGAAGAAAATACTGACCATGTCCAATGTCGTGATAATCGGCGCCCAGTGGGGTGATGAAGGAAAAGGTAAAATTGTGGACATCCTGGCCCTCGATGCAGACATCATCGTCC
>JAPLIX010000095.1 GCA_026388865.1 Pseudomonadota bacterium
ATTTTTATTCGCTTTCCGCTTCTTTTGCAACCCTATCTTTTGCCTTAACTGCATTATTTGGGTTTAACGCCACAACAATATTCTTAGTGGCTTGCGTCACGACCCCGGTGGCGTACGTATCAGGCACGGGGCAGGCAGATTCCAGAGGCTTCGACACAGGCGAATGCAATGGGGTCTGGCAGGAGAGAATTCGCAAGGCACCTGCCGTTCCTGGAGATTAAGCGGTTTTGTTGTGGCTAAAAAATCCCCCTGCGCTATAGTAAGAGCAGCCTGGACCGGCCGCCCGGAGGCAGCGGAAGCAGGATAAAATTGCAGGGCCAGCGGTTAGAAACAGGGGGCTGAGGATTTACGATGAGGTCTTGAAAGTGAGGGTGCTGCCGTTATTTTTTACCGACACCATGGATAACCAGGCTTATGACTTCGTTAATCCGTTCAATACATTGCTTTTTTGTGTTTATAATTCCGTTAGCCCAGTATATTACATACATGGTATAGAAGCCAAATATCATTTCTGCCAAACGCCGCGAATCGATGTCCTGTCGAATTTCATTCCTTTGTTTTGCCCGATCAATTAATTCTGTCACCAGTTGCATCAGAACGAGCTCATTCTTATTCTTTCCCGTGCCTATTTTTACTACCCGCTCTTTCATGAGAACTTTGGTAAATTCCTTATTGGGGAATATATTTTTAATATAGGAGGGAATCACCAGTTCCAGCTGCTCAGCAATAGTTTTTGCTGAGCTTAAGTTGCGCTCAATCTCGTCGCCGCTTTTTGAAATTTCTTTATCAAGAAAGTAGAGCAGCACGTCCTCCTTCTTTTCAAAAAAATTATAGAACGTCCCCTTCGCAATTTTTGCTTTGCGGGCAATGCTTTCCACATTGGTCATTTCAAAGCCTTTTTTTGTGAAAAGTTCTATTGCTGCTTTCAAAATACGCTCACGCTTGTTTTGTTTTATTGACTCACGCATGCCCCGTATAGCCCTCCCTTCCGTCTATTTTATTTCAATACTTTCCCCAAAATTTATAGTGCTGTCATTTACTAGAGCGCAGGGGGGGTTTTTAGCCACAACACAACCGCTTGCTCTTCGTGGAACGGCAGGTGCCTTGCGAATTCTCTCCTGCCAGACCCCATTGCATTCCCCTGTGTCGAAGCCTCTGGAAGCTGCCTGCCCCGTGCATGATACGCACGCCGCCGGGGTCGTGACGTAAGCCACTAATAATATTGTTGTGGCGTAAAAAACCTCCCTGCGCTCGTGCTCCACTGCTCTATCCTATCCTTTCACTGCGGTCATGCCGTTTGTATGCTTACGCATTACCGGCTGGTATCATCATCGTGGGTAATTTTTATAATAACGCCGTCAAGAAGCAGATCCCTGTTCCTGGTATTTATGGAAACAAGATAACTATGCTCCTGAATAAATGGTACAAGATGTGGCAGGCAATAAGCAATAAAATTTTCCCGGAGGATACTGTTTTTAAAAACCGGCTTCTGGTATCCGAGCAGTTTTTGCTCACTGCGCAGGTTGAACGGTACATGGGGGGTTGTTTCATACCCATGTAAATGGGGGAGAATATCAAGCGCATCTTTGGCAATGGTTCCCAGAAATTTGGTGGATTTCCGTTCATAAAAGCGCGCGCTTCCCACCTCTTTCACAAAGCTGCGGCCATGCTGGTCAATTCTGATTGTTTTGTAATTGGTGCCATAGCCGGGAAGAGCGCGGGGCAGATTTTTTTGCAGGGCAAGATCATAGAGGCCTATGGTTACGGATGTTAACGAGGCTATTGACGTGTGGAGATCATTGCAGCCCAGCCCGCTCAGGATGTAATCATAGTACTTTACCGCTGTCTGGTGATATGCTCTCTGCTGCTGTTCCAGCTGTGCGGCAAGTTCGCGTGCCCGGCCCCGGGTAGTTCGGTAGAGCCGCTGAACATAGCGCTCTTTATGCGCGGCAAATTGTTCCTGGTCCTTCCGGTAATCCAGCATCTCAAAGGCAAGGTTTACTTCAATGGCTTTTTTATGCGAGCCGCCACGGTCAGGATGATAAATGGTCTGCAAAGCCCGGTAGGCTGATCTGACCAGCACAAACAGGTCCTCATCGCTTAACCTGCTGCATATTTCCGGAGCAATGCCCAGTAGCGCAAACGGATTTTTCATACAGTGCCATATGGTATGGGGTCGCACGCACCTGCTTCCCGGAACCCCTTGAGGCGCAGCAGGCAGCTGTCGCAGCGGCCGCAGGCCTTCCCGTCAAAGCCGGGATCATAGCAGGAGTGGGTCAGTGAATAATCAACGCCAAGGTCAATGCCGCGCCGGATAATCTCTGCCTTGGTGAGAGAGAGAAGCGGTGCGTGAATGATTATCTTTCCCGCGCCTTCCACCGCGGCCTTGAGAGCAAGATTTGCCATATGTTCAAACGCCGCAATATACTCCGGTCTGCAGTCGGGGTAACCGCTGTAATCAAGGGCGTTCACGCCAATAAAAATATCAAATACCCCCAGCACCTCAGCCCAGGCAAGGGCGCATGACAGGAAGATGGTGTTACGCGCCGGAACATAGGTGATTGGTATTGCCCGGGACATCTCATCGCTTCCTCTGCCCTTGGGCACGTCAATCATGGCAGTGAGTGCCGAGCCGCCTATCGCCTTTAAATCTATATCAAGGACAAGGTGTTTCTTTGCCCCCAGGACGCGTGCCATGTGCCGCGCTTTTTCTATTTCGATGGCATGCCGCTGACCATAATTAAAACTCAATGCGTACACCGCATAGCCTTCGGCACGTGCGATGGCCATGGTGGTAACCGAATCAATGCCGCCGCTGAGCAGCACTACTGCTTCTTTCATGTTTAGGCCTGATTATCAATGGAATAGATATGTGATACGTTCAGATGCTGACCGCTTCACCGGGAGCGTATTATAACAGAATTCATCTGCAACGTCACAAAAAAGCCTTAATTGCGGCCGTTATGGCTGGCAAGATTTTATCGAGTGAGGGTATGATAAATTTATTTTAAAGGACGGCAGATTAAAAACGAAGCTTACAGAAGCAGGCGCCGCACTGCAGGTTCAGGAAATTCATTGGCTGAGCCGGTCCATCTCCTCTTCAGGAATATCAAAGTTGGCATACACTTTTTGTGTATCATCCAGATCTTCCAGCGCCTCCATAAGCCTCAGTACCTGTTCCGCTTCTTTGCCGACTACCTTGATGGTATTCTGCGGAACCATGCTCACTTCGGCCATAACACTGGGAGGAAGGCCGCTGGCATCGAGCTTTTCTTTCACTTTAAAAAAATCCTTTGGATCGGTCGTTACTTCAAGCACTGAGCCCTCATCCCTTACATCATCAGCCCCCGCATCCAGGGCCACTTCCATCAGTTTCTCTTCCTCTACAGCACCATGGTCATACTGGATCACGCCTTTTTTCTGGAACATCCACGCGACGCATCCTGCCTCGCCCATATTGCCATTGTGTTTGGCGAAAGCATGCCGCAATTCCGCGGTAGCCCTGTTCTTATTATCGGTCATTACTTCTACCATAATCGCCACGCCACCCGGGCCATAGCCTTCATAGGTATATTCTTCAATGGTAAATCCTTCAAGCTCGCCGGTGCCTTTCTTTATTGCCCGTTCAATGTTATCCTTGGGCATGTTATCAGCTTTGGCAGCTAAAACAGCCGTCCGGAGACGGGGA
>JAPLIX010000096.1 GCA_026388865.1 Pseudomonadota bacterium
CACTGACCGGCAGAAGATATTAGAGATAGTCAAGGATGCGGGCTACAGCGCCATTGAGGCGGGAGAAGAACAGAAGGCTTCAGGCATCGCGCTCAAAGAGAAGTTCCGCTTCTTCTTTGCCCTGGCGCTCACCATTCCCCTGGTCGCGTTCATGTATCTCATGCCCTTCGGCCATGTCGGCACCAACTATGTAAATTTTGTTCTTGCCACCCTGGTGCAGTTTGTATCCGGTATCACCTTCTACAACGGCGCCTATCATTCTTTGAAGAACCGCTCCACCAACATGGATGTGCTCATCGCCCTGGGAATTTCAGCGGCATACTTTTACAGCGTTTTCTCGCTCTTCTTCATCGACCCCCACGCCCACACCTTCTTTGACAGCTCCGCCATGCTTATCACCTTCATCCTGCTGGGCAAAATGCTTGAAGCCAGGGCCAAAGGCAAAACCAGCCAGGCGCTGCAGAAGCTGCTCTCGCTGCAGGCGGACCAGGCACGCCTCATTGAAAACGGCAAAGAGCGCATGGTGGCGGCATCGTTAGTGAAGGTTGATGATGTCGTGCTGGTGCGGCCCGGTGAAAAAATACCGGTGGATGGTGAAATAATTGAAGGTGCGACCGCGGTGGACGAATCCATGATTACCGGTGAATCCATTCCGGTGGAGAAGGCAGCTGGCGATGCAGTTACCGGCGCGACCCTGAACACCTCCGGCGTCATCAGGGTGCGGACAACAAAGATCGGGAAAGACACGCTGCTGTCGCAAATCATAAAGATGGTGGAGGATGCCCAGTCAGACAAGGCGCCCATCCAGCGCATTGCAGACACGGTATCAAATTACTTTGTCCCGTTTGTGGTGGCCGCGGCGCTCATTACGTTTGTGCTCTGGTACACGGTGATCACTGTTTCCCCTCCGTCCGGGTTTTCACAATTTCTTTTTTCATTCCAGCTGATGATAGCGGTGCTGGTCATCGCCTGCCCGTGCGCGCTGGGGCTGGCGACCCCCACGGCCATCATGGTCGGCAGCGGGGTGGGGCTGAATCGGGGCATCCTGTTTAAACGCGCCTCAGTGCTTGAGCGCATTGCAAAGCTGGATGTTATCCTGTTCGACAAGACCGGCACTATTACCGTCGGAAAACCCGAGGTGGTCGGCATACATCCCTGCAGCTCGTATCATGTCCAGGACGTGCTCGGGATAGCTGCCGGCGCGGCGGCCAATTCATCGCACCCGCTGGCTCAGGCCATTGTCAGGAACGCACAGCAGAAAGGCATTGCCGGGGAACCGGTAACCGACGTCCGGGAGGTGAGCGGCAACGGTATTCTCTGCGTGTGGAATGGAAAGCAGCTCAAGGTCGGCAGCAGCAGGTTTATTGCCGGCGGCAAAGAGCTTTCGCCGGACGTGCTGCGCCTGGCTGAGCAGCTTGATGAGGACGGCAGGACAACGGTATACGTTTCCCTTGATAACGCCGTGCTGTGCATTATTGCCCTGTCAGATGTTGTCAAAAAGGATTCCCGGGCGGCTATCCAGCAGCTCCATAAGCTCGGCATTAAAACCGCGCTCGTCTCCGGTGATAACAGAAAAGTGGCTCAGACTGTGGCACGGGAGGTGGGTATTGACGACGTTGAAGCCGAGGTGCTGCCTGCGGATAAGATTAGTATTGTTAAGAAATGGCAGCAGAAGGGCTTCAAGGTAGGCATGGTGGGCGACGGCATTAACGACGCCCCGGCGCTGGCGCAGGCTGACGTGGGCATTGCCATCGGCTCAGGCACCGATGTGGCAAAGGAAACCGGAGACGTGATCCTGGTGAAGAACAGCTTGATGGATGTTGAGCGCGCCATCCGCCTGGGCAGAAAAACGCTTGAGACCATTAAGCAGAATTTTTTCTGGGCGTTTTTCTATAACGTTCTGATGATACCAATAGCAGCAGGCATTCTCTATCCGGTCAACGGGATGACCCTCAAGCCAGAGTGGGCGTGCGTGGCCATGTGGTTTTCCTCCATCACCGTGGTGAGCAATTCGCTGATGCTGAAGAGGTACGACAAAAAATTGTAGATTTTAGATTGCGGAATGCAGAATGAATTAAATATTCTGGTTATCTCCAAAGCTGAAGTTGAGAGAGCTTTTGACCGTATATGACAAAATGATGGGTTATACTGGTAAAAAACCTGAAAAAAGGAGACCAGTAATGACCGAATTTATAATAACTGAAGATTTTCCAAAAAACGAAGCTGAATTTGACAAACGATTCTCTACTGAAGATGCCTGTTTTGCATATCTATTCAAGCGGCGATGGCCGCACGGTTTTATTTGCAAGAGATGCGGGCATGAACAATATTGGTATAGCGCCCGGCGATTATATATCTGCAAAAAATGCGAGCAACAGCATTCGCTCATTGCCGGAACCATACTGCAAAACAGCAAAAAGCCTATAACCAGCTGGTTTAAAGCAATGTGGTGGTTCACAACACGCAAAAGTGGCGTGAATGCTATCAATTTAAAGGACCTCCTGGGGTTGGGCAGCTATGAAACTGCTTGGAGTTGGCTGCAAAAGCTGAGAAGCTGTACGGTATGTCAAGGGCGTGAAAAGCTTACCGGCAAAGTTGAAGCCGATGAATTTTATATTGGTGGTCAAGAAAGCGGAGGCAAAAGAGGCCGGGCAGCAGAGCATAAATGTGCTGTTGCAATTGCTGTAGAAAAGAAAGGCAAAAAGCTTGGCCGCATACGGCTGCAGGTTATAGATGATTGCTCTCAGGGCAGTTTGCACGATTTTATCAGCAATCATGTTCAAGAACAAAGCAACATTATTACCGATGGTTGGGGCGGATATGCCGGCCTTGATGGAAAAGGTTACCAGCATGATCGCGAACTTCAAAAAGAAGCCCCGGATAAGGCCAGCGTTTTGCCCGGTGTGCATCTTGTAATATCGCTGGTCAAAAGACTTATTCTTGGCACTTTTCAAGGACGCTTTCATGAAAAACACCTGCAAGGCTACCTCGATGAATTTGTATTCCGTTTTAATCGAAGATCAGTGGCTTTTGTTGGGAAAAAATTCATGCGCATTGCAGAGCAAACCATGCTCACAGTTCCTTTGCCCTATAGAATGATTATTATTGGCGCTGCGGCCCAACAAATGTAACTTCAGCTTTGGAGATAACCAGATTGTTTAAATTGATACAGTGTTACTTTTTCAATCTAGCATTGGCCTATTCAATACCCTAATAACAAGGTTTAAAACCTTGTAAGTTGTCGACAAAACTTATTAGCCATAATTATTTTAATTTCTTTACAAGCCTTATAATTAATATTTTTAAGAGGTCAGCTTATGCCAAAACATGAGATGGTATTATACGTTTTAGTTTCTTCTCCAAACGATGTTCGCCCTGAAAGGGAAGAAGTTTTAAATGTAATTGCAGAGTGGAATCAAACTTGGAGCAGAGAGCTCGGTGTCCGTTTAGATCCCCTCAGGTATGAGACACACACTCATCCCAACTTTGATACCGATCCGCAAACTGTTATCAATAAACAAATTGGAGATGACTATGACATATTTATCGGAATACTTTGGGCGCGTTTTGGTACTTCTACACCTCGCGCTGATTCAGGCACCATTGAAGAATTTCAAAGAGCTTATTCGAGACATAAAAAGGACCCCGACAGCATAAGCGTTAAATTTTATTTTAAAGATGAACAGATTCGCCCTAGTGAAATAGAAGTGGAACAATTAAATAAGGTTCAGGAGTTCAAGAAAGAAGTTTCAGCCTTAGGAGGATTGTATCATACTTTTACAAATATTGATGAATTCGCCAAGCTTTTGCGTATGCATATCAGTTTC
>JAPLIX010000363.1 GCA_026388865.1 Pseudomonadota bacterium
ACAATGTCAAACGGCTCTGGGCTCTCCCAGCCCTTGACCATACTTTTTGTGGCAACCATTCCATTGGGTAGTTCTACCAGGGTCAAGGCATCTGATATTTCAGAGCTGCAAAAACCTTCTGCCCCAAAACCGAGATTGCATGCCTGCTCAATAGATGTTGCTTTATTGCCGACGGTCGATTTGCTGCATTCGAAGAATTCACAGATGGTGTCGGAAGTTAGAAAATATTGGTTCTCCTTATCAAACAAAAAATTCAGGCGGGCGATAACATAGATGATTGACGCAGCCCATATTTCCCGCTTTCCTTTGGTTATAGACAGCGTCCGTTTCCGCGCAAGCTTTTCAAGCAGCCTGATCGCATAGCCATGCAGCTCATCATTAAGGTGCTTTGTCGAAAACTCTTTCAGCATATTCTTAATTTCATCAGCTCTTTTTGTTGTATCATTGTCAGTCATAGGTATATTCCTTTACTTGACTCCTGCAATAATAAGTTTTCTTGATGCTATCAGCAACATCTGCCATTGTAAACAATATTTACTACCTGTAATTACGGAACGTAAAGAAGACAGCGCCCATTGTTATGCCATGTGAGAAAATCCGGGGCCACCATATTAGTTTTCTTTGAGAGAGTTCAGGGACATTGAATAACGCCCTGGGCGCAGAGACAGCCGCCGCTACACAGTGCGCCAACAAGACTTGTACTTTGTGAAACGTGACCTACACCATAAATAAGTCTCCAAGCCAACCTGCTCCTCCCCGTGCACACAGATAAAAAAGTATTGACAACATGTAGCCTTGTGGCTACAGTATATTATGTTTGATATTCTTAAAACCGAGACTTTTGCCCGGTGGCTTGATAGTCTGTGTGACATTCATGCTCGTGCTCGTGTACAGGCCAGGGTAGAACGCCTTGCTTCAGGAAACCCAGGTGATGTTAGACCTGTTGGTGAGGGTGTCTCGGAATTGCGAATCGATTACGGCCCGGGGTATCGGGTGTATTATACAAAGCGCGGGCGTACGGTGATAATTTTGCTGGCTGGCGGCGACAAACGCACACAGGCCACAGACATCAAGACCGCATTGCGACTTGCACGTAACCTATAGGAGTTTAATAATGAGCAAAACCAAAACCACTCGCTACGATGTTGCCGAGCATCTCCGAAACCCGGAGGAAATGGCGGCATATCTTGAGGCTTGTCTTGAGGAGGCAAACGGCGATGCAGCGTTCATTGCGAAAGCGCTGGGCGATATCGCCCGCGCAAAGGGCATGGCGCAGGTCGCGCGTGATGCCGGACTGTCCCGCGAAAGTCTTTACAAGGCGCTATCCGGCGAACGCAGTCCCGGTTTCGACACCATCCTCAAAGTCGTCGGAGCTCTGGGATTAAAGCTGCATGCCGAAGCGTCTCATGGCTGATTCCACATCCCGACCAGCAGTGACTATGTACTAAAGGAAAGCGCCCTTTTTGTTGCACCTTCCGCTTTACGCTTGGAACTTCCCCCCCTTTTTTTACGGGCACTGAATAACGCCCTGCGCCCAGAGGCAGCCACCGCAGGTCGGGAAGGTGTTTCCGATGCAGTCCTCTTCATTGGTTTGTGAAAGATTACAGCCGCCGCAAAAAACACAGGGCGAAAAATCAAAGGCCTGGACCCGTTCGCGCAGCGCAACATACTCCGGGGTGTTCCATAATTCCTGCAAGTCATGTTCATTAACATTGCCAATTACATGACGACGCGAAAAACGCTTGCGCTCATGAATGAAGGCGGTGTGACTGTGCAGCAGAGGAAGACAGGGGCTTACGCTGCCATCCCAGCACACTGCAGTAGACCCGCTCTTAATAAACGGACACGAGTTGCTCATGTCTGCGCCGCTGCTCTGGTTAGAATGTACATCGCGCGTGCTGCTCAGAATTTTAGAGAGTGCCGCGCGCGTTTCCTCGTTTATGTCGATTCTGGATAAATTTAAATGCGGTACCATCGGAGAAGGCGGCGTTGGCGGCTCACTCAGGCTACGGGCATATAATACCTCCTCTGTCAGTTCATGCGAGTATGGCAGGATGTTAGTAAGCATAAAGCGATCCGCGCCCAGTTGCCTGCCCAGCCGCATCACTGCAGGCAAATCAGCTATATTGCGCTTCATAGCCACGAAAACAATCCCCATATGCAGGGGCGCTGGATTTGCGGGCCGCGGCATATCGCGGAAACATGCCACGTTAGCTATGACCTGAGGCAGTATGGCGCCGAGGCGGACATCTCCGTAAGCCTCTGCTGTTGCCGCGTCGAGTGAAACCCACAGCACATCAAGTCCTGCTTCTATAAGATGCCGCGAGAGGTCCTTGGTAAGCACGGTTGCATTGGTAATCAATTCAACCGGCGCGCTTAACTCTTTCACTGCTGCTACCATTTCAGCAATACGCGGGTGGGACAGCGGTTCACCAAAGCCGCCAAATATGACCGTTGGCGGGGGTGAGAAAGCTCGCAGGCTTTTTAGAATGCTGTCAAACGTGGATTCGGTCATCTGTCCCAGTGGTTCATCCCAGGTGTTGCGAATGCACATGCAACAGTTGAGGTTACAGTGCGTGGTAGGCTCGATATACACTTTACTCAAATGCGTTACCGGCTGATTAACGTGAATCCCGCTGCCCTCCTCGCTGATGCTTACCTGCACGCCAGGCTGTAAGCCGTAGCGTAAGATCACTTCTTCTGGAAGTATTAATCGCCCCGCTTCATCAACCTCACCCTGTAATGCTCGCTTTATTTTCATAGTAATCGGTAACTGCAGATTTTTAATTCTTTACAGCTATGCACCGTATATCCCGGCCACAGCGCTGCGCAATTCATTTCTGTTATATTTATCATTAAATCCCCTCCCCGTCCAGCAGTCCGTGTTAAAGCCATCCCCTGGTAATGCTGCCTGTCTGCCGAAATGCTGAACAATCCGCGCGCCGCTCAGGAAGTCAAGGCGCTGGGAAAACTATTGTATGTTTTTCCAATTGAATTTTAAGGTGTAACGTTCTATAGTGTTTGCGTTCGCTGTCAGAGTG
>JAPLIX010000493.1 GCA_026388865.1 Pseudomonadota bacterium
GCTGTACCGCTTGACGCTGCAAATCCTTAGCCCCTGCGAATTCAGCCAGGACAGCACCGTGAAGATTCAGGATGTACGTACGTTAAAAGTGCTTACTATAACAAAAGAGCAAATTAGTGTGCTGGTGCTGGTGCCGACAAAACTTCGCATCAGGCCGGGTCCCAAAATGGTTACCGTGCAAAGCGGTCTGACCACTTTCTTCACTGGCGTGCTTGTGATACAGTGAACAAATTGAGCGGTCGCCGCCAGGAAGTCCCGTTGTGCGGGCGGGGAGCCCCGAGTAATTAAAAAAAGGTCCAAATTTGTTTTTCAATATATGTGTCGTAAGCAGGTACTGCAGGTTTGTCCCCTGTCACGCCTGCACGGCTGGGCTTTCACGGCAGGATACCGGTGGTTCCGCAGCAGTCGCCGGTTATCACCGTAACTGTAAGCAGAGGCAGAGCACGTACCGGCCGGCCCCTGCTTTTTTTGTTGAATAATCAGGCGACACCGGATAAAAAGATGCTATAATTTAGTGCTGGCTGCGATAACCCGGCAACAAGAGTGTTTCTTTAACCTGACAGAACTATTTTCTATGCGCATATTACTGGTTGAGGATGATGCTAAGATCGCCTCGTTCATTGTCAAGGGGCTGAAAGCCGCGGGCTACGCGGTGGACCATGCCCGCGACGGCGAAGAGGGCCTTCATCTGGCCTTAAGCGAGCCCTATGACACGGCCATCATTGATATTATGCTGCCAAAACTGGACGGGCTTGCGCTCATCGAAAGAATGCGCAGCGCGAAGCTACGCACCCCGGTCATTATACTCAGCGCCAAAGGCTCAATTGACGACCGCGTTAAGGGGCTGCAGACCGGCGGCGATGATTATATCACCAAGCCGTTTGCTTTCTCCGAACTGCTTGCGCGGGTACAGGCTTTGATACGAAGAGCCGGCGGACTTGCTGAGCCGACCGGTCTTACCGCAGGGGATTTGTCCATGAACCTCCTGACCCGGGAGGTGACCAGAGGTGCTAAAAAAATTGAACTGCAGCCGATCGAGTTTTCTCTGCTTGAGTACCTCATGCGTAATGCCGGGCAGGTTGTGTCAAAAACCATGATCATGGAACATGTGTGGAATTACAATTTTGATCCCCAGACCAATGTGGTCGAGGCGAGAATCTGCCGGCTGAGAGATAAAATTGACCGGGATTTTGAACAAAAGCTGATCCACACGGTCAGGGGAGTGGGATATGTCCTTAAGGAAACTGCTTAGCCGCCGCAGCACCCTCGCCTTCCGGCTGACCCTCTGGTACGCCGGGATCTTCACGGTCTCATCATGCGTTGCCTTTCTTTTATTCTACCTGCTCATCACCTCAGTAATCCAGGACCGCACTGATCAGGAGCTCATGGGCCAGGTCAACCGCTTTTCAACGCTGCTTGCCGCTGAGGGGACCAAGTCGGTGCAAAATGCCGCCGTGATTGAAGCCCAGGCCGCCGGCGTAAAAAAAGTTTTTTTTCGCCTCCTGTCCCAGGACGGGCAGGCGTTTTCCTCCTCCACCATGGCGTACTGGGAGGATATCACCATCCGCGAGACCGCCATCCAGGCGCTGCTGCACGGCAGCGACCATGTGTTTGAGACCATCACCATTGCGGGCCGCAAGGATGAAGTGCGGATCCTCTATGCCATGCTCAGCCCGAGCATCATCCTGCAGGTAGGGCAGACCATGGAAACGTATTCGCGATTTTTCGACGCCTTTAAGGGGATCTTTATCGCCACCATGACCTTTCTGATACTGCTCGCCGCGGGAGTCGGCTGGTTCATGGCACGGCGGGCGGTGTCGGGCGTGGAGGCAGTCACGCGGACAGCGCAGAAGATAACCGGCGGCTCCCTTGAAGAACGGGTTCCGGTAAAACAGCGGGGCGATGAAATCGACCAGCTCGCAACGACCTTTAATCAAATGCTGGACCGCATCCAGGTCCTGCTCACGGAGATCAAGGAGATGAGTGACAACATCGCCCATGACCTGAGAAGCCCGGTCACCCGGATTCGCGGCATCGCAGAAGTGACCCTCACCACGGCAAAGTCCCTGCATGAATACGAGAGCATGTCGGCAAGCATTATCGAAGACTGCGACCGCCTGCTCGCCATGATCAACACCATGCTGCTGATTTCAAAGACGGAAACCGGCGTGGATAAACTCGCCTGCGAGAAGGTGAACATTGCGGGCCTGGTACAAGAGGCATGCGAACTGTTTGAACCCTCTGCTGAAGATAACGGTATTACCCTGAGCTGCAGTGTGCCCGGAGTGAGTGAGCTGGCAGGAGATGCCCGTATGCTGCAGCGGATGCTCGCCAACCTTCTCGATAACGCCATTAAATATACTTCAGCAGGAGGTGTGGTAACGGTTTCCATCGCGGAGAATAATACCCAGGTCCTGGTCTCGGTACAAGATACCGGATGCGGCATTTCTCCGGCTGACCTTTCCCGGACTTTTGAGCGATTCTACCGGTGTGATCAGAGCCGGTCAAAACCCGGCATTGGTTTGGGCCTGAGCCTGGCCCTGGCCATAGCACGCGCTCACGGAGGAGACATCACTGCTGCAAGCGTCCCGAATCAGGGAAGCACCTTTATGGTCACTCTTCCAAAGACCGCACCGCAGGACTTTCTCACCCGCAAAGCTTAGTCCTTCGATTCATAAATTCGATGACGAATTTCTTCCCTCAGGACTTAGTGCTGAAGGAGCATTATCAAGCATTTCTTTGTGTCGTATATGTCACCGTATTTGCGAATCGAAGCACTTAGCATCAATCCCGGCGGTAAGACTCCCCGGTTCTCCCGCTCTACCTGTTCAATCTGCAACATTACCAATCGGTAACTGTACGGTCATCTTCCCGTTAAGCGTGACACGTATAATTGAGGCAGAAAGAACGGCTGGGGCCGATCGAAAACCTTACATCAAAAAAAGGAGTTTACTTCATGGAACAGAAAATAAAAATCAAAACAATTTTCATTACCCTGTTAGCGGCAGCAGCCATGGTGGGATTCGGCTACGGCATGGCAACGGCGCTGAAGCCTGACACCATTGACAAGTCTTTGCCGCCAAATGATCAGCCGGCTGCGTCAATGGCGATGGCGTCAGGTACACCCATGGTTCCGGCAAATTTCAGCGACCTTGCGGAACAGGTTCGCAGCGGAGTGGTCAACATCCAGGTGGTTAAAAAAGTAAAGAATGTCGGCTTTGGAGCCCCTCATTTCAATGGAAACCCGTTTGGCGGGAGGAATCCTTTCGATGATTTTTTCGGTCCTTCTCCTGAAGGGAATTCGCCCAGAGGTTTTGAGCAGCGGGGTGTGGGCTCCGGGTTTGTCATGAGCGAAGACGGCTTTATATTAACCAATAACCATGTGATTGAAGATGCAGACAGGATCAAGGTCAAGTTCGCGGACGGAAAAGATTTCACTGCCCGCGTTGTGGGCCGGGACCCCAAGACCGATCTGGCGCTTATAAAGATCGACGGGGCCGCTGCGTTGCACCCCCTGAAGCTGGGCAATTCGGAGAGCCTTAAGGTGGGAAGCTGGGTGGTGGCCGTCGGAAGCCCGTTCGGGCTGGAGCAGACCGTGACCGTGGGCATTGTCAGTGCCAAGGGCAGGGTGATCGGGTCCGGGCCGTATGACAATTTCATTCAGACAGATGCCTCTATCAATCCCGGCAACAGCGGCGGGCCGCTGGTTAATATGAACGGTGAAGTAATAGGCATCAACACGGCCATCATCCCGAATGCCCAGGGCATAGGTTTTGCGACACCTATAAACATGGCAACAGAGATTCTTCCCCAGCTGCAAAAAAAGGGTCATGTCACCAGGGGATGGCTGGGGGTGGGCATCCAGGAGGTGACTCCCGAGCTGGCAAAATCATTCAGCCTGGATAAGAACAAGGGCGCGCTTGTTGCCGAAGTATTCAAGGCAAGCCCGGCGGAGAAGGCGGGTATTGAACAGGGGGACATTATCCTTCAGTTCAACGGCAAAGATATTACCGAATCAAAAGAGCTTCCCCGGATGATGGCCGCCACCCCGGTGGGAGATAAAGTAGCTCTTAAAGTTTTAAGAAACGGAAAAACAATTACCTGCCAGGTGAACGCCGGCGAAATGCAGGAGAAGGAAGTAGCATCGCTGGATACCCCCCGTGAATCCCTGGGGCTCACCGTGCAGAACCTTACCCCTGACATCGCGCAGGAGCTTGGCCTGGGAAAAACCGGCGGTGTTGTTGTTGCCAATGTGGTGCCTGGCAGCCCGGCCTCTGAGGCCGGTATTCAGCCGGGGGATGTGATTCAGGGAGTGAACCAGAAACCGGTCAGGGATGTGGATGATTTTGTCGCAAAAATTGAAAACGCCGGGAAGCAGGAAAATGTTCTGCTTCTTATTAAACGGGGCAATAACAACCTTTATGCTGCTCTTGAACAAAAGTAACCAATGCTCATCTTTTCATCCCCACGGGGAGGGCTGGCTGGTTCCCCCCTCCCCCACCAATCCTCCCCCGACGGGGTGAGA